>JAIRUC010000279.1 GCA_031254615.1 Treponema sp.
TATCGTTGGCCACAATCGCTTCGGAAATCCGTACTGCCATGGACGGAGATACCGCAACCACAATGAGCAGGGGCAACCGGCTTTTAAATGTGCAAGTCCGTTTGAGAGACGAAGATAGACAGGGAATGCCAAACCTTGACTCAATTTCCGTAATCAGCCGGAACGGATCGAGAGTATCACTCTCAAACATCGCAAAAATCGCGGAGGGGCGCGCACCTTCGTCAATCAGAAGAGAAAGGCAGGAGCGTGTTATTCGCGTAACGGGCGGGCTTGAGCCGGGAATAGCCGCTACCGAATACCAGCGCCGGCTTATTGACACGGTCAACCAATACCTTGTCGCGCGTGAGGGCGTAACGGTCCGCTTCCTTGGGGAAGCGCAGGAAATTCAATCTTACACGGGTCGTTATATTTTGATCATCGCTACCGCGGTTTTTTTGGTCTTCGGCGTTATGGCAAGCCAGTTTGAATCATTCGTTGATCCGCTGATTATTTTCTTTTCGATACCGCTTTTGTTTATAGGCGTTATCTGGATATATAAATTCGGCGGTCAGGCGATGTCGATGTTTTCCATTGTCGGTATTGTCGCTCTTGTCGGTGTTGTGGTAAATAACGGAATTGTACTTGTAGATTATACAAATACCCTGCGCGCCCGCGGTGCAAAAGTTCGCGAGGCGTGTCTTGAAGCCGGGAAAAGGCGTCTGCGTCCTATTCTTATGACAAGCCTTACAACAATTCTCGGCATGGCTCCAATCGCGTTTTTTCCCGGCGCCGGAGCGGATACAATTCAGCCTATCGGCAAAACATTTGTCGGCGGTCTTTTTGTCAGTACGATAATGACAATTTTTGTTACTCCTGTAATGTATTCGGTTTTAAATTCAAGACATGACAGGGTAAAAGCGAAAACTCCCGAAACAGCGCCGCCTGCGGCAGTCGAAAACAATCCGGTATAATATGCAAAAATTGAAAGCCGCCGTAATCGGGCTTGGACGCATCGCATCCATTCTTGAGGAAGACGCCCTTCGCGAAAAACCATGCACCCACACAGGAGCCATTACAGCTAACGAAGACTGCGTACTTTCTGCAGGCTGTGACATTGACGAAGAACGCCGCGGTCTCTATGCCCAAAAGTGGCAAGTCCCCGTTTACAAAGACGCCGCCGAAATGCTCCGTGTCCATAAGCCTGATATTTTATCGATAGCGACGCACCCCGACAGCCACTACCGCTACTGCCGCCTTGCCTCTGAACATAAAGTTCCGGTTGTGATTTGCGAAAAGCCGCTTGCAGATAACATCGGTGAAGCGCGAAAAATAGCAAAGCTGGCTGAAAAAGGCAGTCCCGTCATCATCACAAACCACGAGCGGCGTTATTCGCAAGATTATATCAACGTCAAGTCAATTCTTGATGAGGAAAAACTTGGGCGGCTCTTACGAGTAAGCGCCTGTCTTTACATGGGAAAAAACAGGCGGCTGATTGACCAGCTTTGGCATGACGGAACCCACCTTGCCGACGCGATAATGTTCCTTACTTCTTCAAAGCTGAAACACAAACGGCGCTGGGGCGCGAAACTGAACGCCAAAAGCGGCACCGCGTACTTGGAAGGAGAACTGCAAAAAGAAAAATCCGCGCCGCCAATTCCTGCGCTCATGGAAATAGGCGCCGGCCGGGATCATCTGGTTTTTGAAATTGAGTTTTCCTGCGAAAACGGCCGCCTGCGCATCGGAAACGGCGTTTTTGAAGTCTGGGAAAGCGTCCCAAGCCCCTACGCCGAAAAGTTCCGCTCCCTGCAAAACACAGGCGAGGAGTTTCGCGGCGCCACAGGTTTCTTCGCCAATATGCTGAAAGACGCCGTCCTTTGCGCCAAAGACCCGTCCCGCAAACCACGCTCCTGCGCTGCCGATGGCCTTCGCGTCATTGAGTACCTGAACAGCGTAAAGGCGTGGCGGTGAGGTTGAAAACCTTTAATTCATACCCCCGCTTGACACTTTTTTGCGCTTATTCTATGCTTTCAGTCGATAGTATGTATATGGCGGCTTAGCTCAGTTGGTAGAGCACACGGCTCATATCCGTTAGGTCATAGGTCCGAGTCCTATAGCCGCTAATTTTAATTTAAAAAACCGGGCGCTTTTCTGTAAAATCACGGAGGGTTGGATAGTGGCTATTCCGCCTGGTTTGGGACCAGGATGTCGGGGGTTCGAATCCCCCCTCTCCGAAAGTGTTGTAAGTCCTTACTACATATAGACTTATGAGAGCTGTTTATTTTTTGTCTACAAATAGTCTACAAAAATTACTATCGTTTGTCGGTTTTTCTGGGCTGTGTAATGATAATTTCGGGGCTAGAATAAACCGCATTATATGATTAATTACCTAGCCCTTGGCTCCATAGTCTTTTAATAATTGTAATATTTTTTCTGATTCGGTCATCCATTCAGCAGAGACTCTTGATTCAGCCATCTCAAAATCTATATCCCATTCAATCCAGTCTAGTAGAGTTTCAGCGGTATCTGTAGAAATACATTGTGCTGAAGTACCTGCTTTCAAGAGATATTCAACAATATCCGCTCTGTTTGCCAAATACGCACTAAAAAGACAATTGAACCCTTCTATCTCAAAATTAGTGTTTATTCCCAATTCAACAATACATTTAACAATTTCAATATTTGATTCATGCTCTTCAAATTGCAAATATTTCATTATCATATTATCATCGTATTCATCTGTTGCGTTAATATTAGCGCCAGAATTAACCAGTCTTTTTATTTCATCAATGTTTCCAGATAAAATTGATTCGAATAGTTGATTGTCTAAATCATTTTCAAAACCATGTTTTCGCATATTCATGTTTTCCTTAATTGAGGATCATCGGTCATGTTATACCCCTAACTTAATTATACGCCTGAATTCTGTATTTGCCACATAATATTTGCACTGCATAAACAAAGCCTTTAATCATTTTCGGGGCTACGTCTATTCCACATACCCCATCTCCCGCAGGAAGTCATCAAGCTCATCTTGTAAACGATCCGATTCAGTTAACTTTACGCCGGGAAAGGGAATTATTTTTCTTTCGGTGTAAGAACTTTCCTTCGGGCTTTCTTTCTTGGTTTGCATAGGTAAAATAGATTTTTCGTATTTGGTCAGTCCCAGTTCTAAAAGATAATTTTTGAATCTGGTCATAGTGTAATTTTTGCAAGCCCCGGCAGTTCTTGCCATGTTGATCCGTTCGTCAAGTTTCGTATTCTTTTCCATACATTATCCCCATACCGGATAGAGAATATTGCCGTTACGTTTTACGTCCGTATAATACCCTGTCCATGTCATTTCTTCATCTTCACCCGCGGCTACGGCTTGCGCCTGTGCTTGGTTTCTACTGTCTCTCTTTTTTCATTGTGCCACCATGTTAAGATGCCGTGTTTGTATGATCACTCTTCCTTGTACCTCCACGGCTTCAGGCTTTACTACAAGCCGGGTTCCCGATCCATCTTCCCAGCAGAGATGAATAAAGCCATCCACAAGCCGGATCCGTTTCACAAAGGAATTTCCTTGATACTTAACCACCATAATAGCCCCGTCAATGAGTGTTTTTTCTTGACTGGCTATTAAATAATCTCCATCCCATATATCCGCCT
>JAIRUC010000291.1 GCA_031254615.1 Treponema sp.
TTAACTATTCACTGTTAACTGTTAACTTAATTAACAACCCTTCCAATCTTATGCTCAAACTTATTTTTCGCTGTTGGTACCGGCTCCGGCACGGGATACTTGCCGCTGAAACATCCGTCGCAGAAATCGCATTTGGCGTTTTGCGCTATTTTTGTAACATTATCGACCGAAAGATAACCAAGGCTGTCAGCTCCTAGATAATCGCGGATTTCATCTATGCTCATCTTGCAGGCGATAAGATTTTCCCGGCTGTCGATGTCGGTGCCGAAATAACAGGGATGTACAAACGGCGGGGACGATATCCGCAGATGAACTTCTTTGGCGCCGGATTCCCGAACCAGTTTTATTGTCCTTCTCATTGTTGTACCGCGCACGATAGAATCGTCAACTAACACAACCCGCTTGTCTTTAATTGTAGCCTCGATTGTGTTCAGTTTTATGCGCACGGAACGGTCGCGCTCTTCCTGAGAAGGCTGGATAAATGTGCGGCCTATGTATCTGTTTTTTATAAAGCCTACTCCGTAAGGAATTCCCGACTGGCGTGAATAGCCAAGAGCGGCGTCAAGGCCGGAGTCCGGTACGCCGAAAACAACGTCCGCCTGAACAGGATGTTCAAGAGCGAGGAAAGCGCCGGCCCGCTGTCTGGCGGTGTGCACGCTCGCTCCCTCAATAATTGAATCGGGGCGCGCAAAATAAATGAACTCAAAGACGCACATTCCGCCCGGTTTTCCGCAGTGGGTTTTAATGCTGCGAGACCCTTCATTGTCAACCACGACAATTTCTCCGGGCTCCAAATCGCGGATAAATTCCGCGCCGATACTGTCAAACGCGCAGCTTTCCGACGCGAAGACAATATCGTCACCTAACGACCCCATGCTCAACGGGCGGAAGCCGCAAGGGTCGCGCACCGCAACCAACTTGCTGGGCGACATAATCACAAGTGAGTACGCGCCCTGTATTTCATACATCGCCTGTTCAATCGCGGTTTCTATCGATGTTGTTTGAATTCTTTTTTTTGTGATTATGTGCAGAATTACTTCCGTGTCGTTGGTAGAATGAAAAAGCGCGCCTTCCATTTCCAGTTTTTCGCGAAGGTCGGCGGCGTTGGTTATGTTTCCGTTATGCGCAATCGCTATAGCGCCTTTAAGGTGCATTACGACAAGCGGCTGAGCGTTCGCCCGGCTCTTCTGCCCCACCGTGGAATAGCGCACATGGCCGACAGCCATATTGCCCTTTCCCAGTTTATCCAGCGTTTCTCTGGAAAAAACATCGGGGACAAGGCCGATGTCATTGTGGTACTGCATAAGCCCTTCGTTACAAACCGCAATGCCGCAGCTTTCCTGCCCGCGATGCTGAAGCGCGAAAAGCGAAAGATACGCCTGAGCTGCCACATCCGAATTAGTATCCATGGAATAAATCCCGAATACCCCGCACTTTTCCTGCAGACCTTCATCTAACATTTTAATCTCCAAGCAGACGTTTTAAGATTTCTTTGTAAGCGTCCTCTACTCCGCCCAAGTCGCGGCGGAAGCGGTCTTTATCAAGTTTTTCGCCTGTTTTGCTGTCCCAGAAACGGCAGGTGTCAGGTGATATTTCATCAGCAAGAACAATTGTCCCGTCGCTTGTGCGGCCGAATTCAAGTTTAAAGTCGATAAGCTCAATACCCAAATCCTTCAGGTACTCTGTAAGTATCTGATTGATCTTAAACGAATAGGCGGCGATTTTTTCAAGCTCATCTTTTTCGGCAAGTTTTAAGGCGGCGATATGATAATCGTTGACCAGCGGATCACCTAACGCGTCATCCTTGTAACAGTATTCAAGAACAGTGGACGCCAGTTTTGTGCCTTCGGGAAGACCGAGCCGTTTTGAAAGAGAGCCCGCCGCGATATTGCGCACGATAACTTCCAGCAGGATTATCTTTACTTTTTTTACGACAGTTTCCCGTTCGGAAATTTCCTCGACAAGGTGGGTCGGGATTCCTTTTGATTCCAAAAGTTTCATAAGATGATTGGTAACACGGTTGTTTATAACTCCCTTGCCAACGATTGTCCCTTTCTTCTCGCCGTTAAACGCCGTAGCGTCATCTTTGTAATCGACAATGAGAAGTTCCTTGTCATCGGTAGCGAAAACCTTTTTCGCCTTTCCTTCGTAAAGCTGTTCAAGTTTTTTCATTTGATTTTCTCCTGTATTTTTTTGTCTTTCTCTATAACCTGTTCCGTCATGTCTATTTTCATTTTAGAAAGTTTGTCAGCGAGTGCGTCATCTTCCAGCGATAAAATCTGAGCGGCAAGAATAGCGGCGTTGTCGGCGCCGTCAATCGCGACCGTCGCGACCGGAATCCCCGAAGGCATCTGTACTGTCGACAACAGCGCGTCAAGACCGTCCAGCGTGGAAGATTTTACCGGTATGCCGATAACGGGCAGCGTTGTATGCGCGGCGACAACTCCGGCAAGGTGGGCGGCCTTCCCCGCCGCCGCTATGATAACCCCAAACCCGTTTTTTCGCGCGTTGGCGGCAAAATCGCAGGCCAAAGCCGGCGTACGGTGGGCGCTCATAACACGCGCTTCATAGGGAATGGCAAAATCTTTGAGTCTTTTAAAAAGCGGCTCCAAAACCGGCAAATCGCTGTCGCTTCCCATAAGAACAGCAGCTTTTTTCATATCCCCTCCTAGTTGTAAAGATGCCTCAGTATAGCATTTTTGGGGAAGTGTGAAAACTGGCTAAAAAAGAGGATTTACCACTGGGTTTGGGAGGGGAAAAGAGGAAATCCGTGGCATAATCCTCTAAAAACAGTTTCATATATATCTCATATTAGGGGTTGTATGTGAAAGAAATGTTCACATAACGTTTCGGCTGTAACTGATGTTTTTTAACCCTTGCTCATACCTGCTATTTGGTATGCTTATTTACTCTAATTATATACCAGATAAAGAATTAGTCAATACCCCATTACTCTTATTTGCTCTCTGTATATCCCATTTGTGTTTATTAGTTGGTGTCATAATTGATAACATATTTTATGTTTTCAGTTTGGTTTTACTTTATAAATGAGATATAAACTCAAAATTACAATGTTTCACTTCGTCTATTTTTTAGTCTATTCTTACGCTTCAAATTAACTTCATCAACATGTTCTCGTTTTGCATCATTGTAACTAATAATCGGTTTTGCATATTCAATAGCTTTATATCCGATAAAACTAAATTTTTGTTCAATGGGAAATTCCTTTGTACCTGTTTTTGTGATTTCTGTTTTATACCCTGTTTTTTCATCTATTGATGAACCAATTATCTGAAAATCTGCTTTATCACTTTCACGATAATTTCGATATAAATTATTTTTCTGTATATACTTTTCTTCATTTATCAAATTAGAAAAATATATACAATCAACTGTATTACAATATTGAAAATTATTTAGTTTTTCAACATCAGAACTATTAATAATCCATTTTGGATTTTTGTTTAAAAGCGTATAGCGTAAACTATCATAAAGTATTAAAGAAAATCTAGGAGAAATAGGCATTGCCATAATCAATCCTTTTAAAATTATACCTTGAGTAGACCATATCCAATGATTTTTCTCTTTCAGAAATGGGTTTAATATAATAACTGGATTTTGACCAATTATAAAAAATGGATTTTCTTTTTTGGTTTCTAATAGCCCAATACGTAAATCAAGAATTATGGATAATAAATCTCTAGAAAAGCTAAAATATAATTTATATGGCTCATTTAGACTTGTACCAAATTCGTCAAGATATTTTTTAAAATTCTTGTCATACGAAGCCCTCTTTTTAGCCAATTTTTCAAAACAACTATCTTGTACAGAAACAAATCCAGGAGTTCTACTTAATTGATTGAGCATGAATAATTTTAGATACCATTGTTCCTCTTCTAACAAACTAATATTTCCTGTGTTAAGTTTAGCTAAAACAAGAGAGGCGGTCGTTTCCAATTTACCGAAAAATTGTTCTAGCTTTTGATCAGAACCATATAAATCATTTTCTTGTGCCTGTCCATATAATGCCTTGCTGTACAAAAATCTATTATCTTTTAGTAAATGTATATTTATTAAATTTTTATCCTCATCTACAGCAAAATTTTTTAATAACATTCTCGGCACATAGTGATGTTTTGGCATATTTCATTATAAAATAAATATTCACAGTTATTCAATATCCAAAAATAAAAAGGTCAAAATTGCTCCGCTTGCGCTCCGCAATTTTCCCAAATCATTATCGCCGCCCTTTTTTGTGCCACAGCAACCCGCAGTAAAAACTTGGTAGGAAAAGTGCGGGACTAAAAAAAATGGTTCGCCATTTTGTTAAATTTACCGCCAGTGAAAAACACGGCATATTCCCCGCAAGCATAAACACCAACCATGCCCAACGTCCTGTTGGGCATGGTCAGGAAAATAACTGCTAATCCTCACGCAGTTATTTTCCTGCTTA
>JAIRUC010000031.1 GCA_031254615.1 Treponema sp.
GGGGGTAAATGTTTTCCTGTATGGCGGTCTTTTTGGGACATTGATTGTTGTCCTTAACATGTGCGTTTTTTACCTTTACATAAAACTTTCTGTCGCCCATGAAGCGCTGATTCTTGCCCAGGAACTGGCTCACACTCCGCCGGTCTGGACACTTGAGGACGGTCTTTCCGCGGCGTTTATTGAAAAATACGAAATCACCCCAAGGGAACGCGAAGTGGTCGAGACAATGCTGAATGGAAAAACCGACAAAGAAATTGCCATATCGCTGAACATTGCCGTAAACACAGTGCAAGCCCACCTGAAACGAATTTATCGAAAAACCGGAGCCGCTGGGCGCTTTGCATTGTCGGCTCTGGTGCGCGGGATTTAAATCACTCCTTATTAACCGTAATTAGTTACAAGAAACCGCCCAATTAACCGTAAATGGTAATTTTTATTTATATTTCAAACCTGATAATTAAGTCAGGAGGAAATCATAATGCGTAAATATGTCATTTTATTTTTAATGGCAATTATATCTTATTCAGCATTCGGACAGGATAACCACAAATTTATACCGTTGAATATCAGCTACTTCGGAGAAACACTGGTACATCCCGGATTTGAAGCGGGTTACGAGAATAATTTTTACAAATGGTTCAACTATACCATTTCAATCGGAACTTATGTACATCAACGCCACCATAGAGGTTTTTTTTTGAACGGCGGAATTAACTGGCGCTACACATTCCCTATAGGCTACAGCATGGAATTTGGCGTTGGTCTTGGTTATTTGCACACATGGCAGCACGGGGGAAAAACATACACGGTCGATGATGACGGAAATGTAAATGAAAAAACAGTATACGGCCATCCCAGTTTTATGCCTACGATTAAACTTGGTCTTTTGGGCTGGGATTTGCGGAAGAAAACGGACATTCCAATGCGAATCAATATTGACGCGATAGCATTTGGACAGCTTCCGTTTAACAATTATTTTATGCCCCATTTTGCGCTTAAAACAGGGGCAACTTATTATTTCACTACACCGGCAGGGAGTAATTAACATGAAAAAACAATTCATTTTTTTGGCGATAATTCTTGCGCTTTTCATCTCTTGTGACGATATGTTTCTTAACGAAGAATTTAAAGGCGGAGACTGGTTTTATCTTGAAAATGACGGCGCGATAATGCCTGTTTGGGTAAGGGGCAATACTTCCTCAAAAACATTTATTGTGTTCCTTCATGGCGGCCCGGGAAACAGTGGAATGACCTATGCGGTCTCTTCAACACATAAAAAACTGCAGGATGATTACGCGCTTGTTTATTATGATCAGCGCGGTTCGGGCATGGCGCAGGGAAATCCAAAGCCGGAAACATTCACTGTGGATCAATTTGTGGAAGACCTTGATAAAATCATTGCCCTCATAAGCCATAAATACAATTGCCGCTCAATTTTTTTGCTGGGGAAAAGCTGGGGAGGCTGTTTCGGAACCGCCTATTTACTCGACAGCCGGCGCCAGAACAAAATAAAAGGCTGGATTGAAGAAGACGGAGCGCATAATTTTATAATGGGTATACCTCTTTCAAGGGAATGGGTTAAAGGGAAAGCTCAGGAAAAGATTAACAATGGCAGTAATGCCGGTTATTGGCAAAAAGAAATAAATTGGTACAATAACAATCCTGATCTGTTTGAGACCGATAATTTACTGCGGCATGGAAAAAATCTTAATGACCTCAATGGCATTTATCTTAATCCTGACAATGATCCGGGGAATTTCTTCTCTTTTGCCTCGCCTGTTCCGGTATTTTATCAACTAACGACCTTGTATATTTCCAATAATAATAAATTTAATGCAAAAAATATTGACTATTCTCCGGAAATGTACAAAATAACAATTCCATCAATGATACTGTGGGGGCGTTATGACGGTACGCTTCCGGTTGCTTTGGCTCAAAATGCTTACGACAGTATCGGCACCGCACAAGCGGATAAATATATCCACATTTTTGAAAACTCCGGCCACTGCCCTTCTTTTGAAGAACCGGAATTATGGCTGAACAGGATGAGGGAATTTGTAGAAAAATATAAATGAGCTGTTTACAAATAGTGTATTTATAATAGAATAGATTATAATGCTCTTCCGGGAAAGCATAAAAACTTATAAAGGCTCACTGCTTAGTGGAGATAAAAATTGCCTTTATATTCCTCCACATGAGATGCTGCAGCCCTTTATCGCCAATTATACGATTTCATTTCCCAGCCCGCAAAATATGCCCGATGAATACACCATATTGCCGACAGCAAGTTCTACAATAGTCATTACCGTAAATTCCGGCGAAATAAACGGGTCTTTGCGCGGTGTGAACACAAAGGCGCTTAACGTAGGAAACCACATTAATAAATTGAACCTTCTGCTGTTAATCGAATTCCATACCGGCGGACTGTACCCGTTTCTGTCTGTTGAACAGTCTGAACTTGTTGACGCCTCATTTGCGCTTAACGAACTTGATAAAAAACTTATGAAAACCCTCAAATTTGAATTGGAAAAATCATCCATGATTGAAACTTTAGTTGAAGCCCTCGACAAAATATTTATTTCACGTTTGATGAACTTAAAAACAATGTTTGATTTTTCACCTGTTATGAGAAACATAATTAAACGGCACGGAATTGTAAATATGAACGATGCGTCCCTGCCGTTTTTTTACAGCGAAAGGCAGACAAGGCGCTTGTTCTTGCGGTATGTTGGCATTAACCCCAAAAAACTTACCCGGATAGTACGCGCAAATTATGCTCTGCGGCTGATTAAAAACGGGAAAGATTCTTTTCTTGATGTTACGGAAGAGACAGGTTATTTTGATCAGCCTCACTTTATCCATGAATTTAAAATGATTCATGGAATAACGCCGCAGGAATATAAACAAAAGATGTCCGTTTTTTACAATGATAATACAAAAATGTAAAGTAAAATAAAATGATTTATGGAGGATTAAATGGAAAAATTGATTGCTTATTGTGGGTTAGACTGTGCTGAATGCGGCGCTTATAAGGCTCTGAAGAATAATGATCAGGCGTTAAGGGAAAAGACCGCCACCGAATGGACAAAAGTTCATAATTTTAATTTTACACCCGATATGATTAATTGTACTTCATGCAAAGGAAATGGCGTTCAGGTCGGACATTGTTCAGAATGTGAAATACGCAAATGCGCTTCAGGAAAAAACATCGTAAATTGCGGCGCTTGTGTCAGTTTTAAAACTTGTAAAATTATCAATGATTTTATTGCACAAGTTCCTTTTGTGTCGGATAATCTTGTACAAAAATAATATTAGCATAATTTTAATATTTTGAGCATAAAGTCAGGCAAGCCGGATTACGTTAGGTCAAATTCCAATCATAGGTCACCTAATATTAGTTTTTCTCCTCTCCTTTCAAAGACTTATCTTTATTGTTTCATAAGAAATTAATAATTAACATTTTTCATCATTTTTTATTTAAATCATTTTTTCTTCCCAACAGGTTGATGTTGTATATGGCCTAAATCCAATGTTATAATAAAATTGTTGTGATGAGCAGACAAAAGCCCTTCTTGCGCCAAGCTCACCGCAATGCTTTATTCCTTCTAATACAGCGGCTTTTCCTAATCCCATTTTTCTGTATGCCGGGTCTGTTGCTACAGGTTCTACTAAGGCATCCTCTGAATTTTTATCATACCACATTCCGCAATATGAAACAAAATTACCGTTAGGCGCCATTACGGCAATTTTTAAATTTAAATTTACATTTGGTCCTTCAAAAACAGATTCATAATATTTCATATTCTTTTTATAAAAAAAATCAAAAGGACCTTCTCCGTTTATTTCGTGGTTAAAGCCTTTCCATAAGACTTGTCCATATTTATAAAGATCGAAATTTTCTTTTAAGCTTATTATTTTAAAGCCGTCAGGTAAAAAATAATCTGTTTTTTCTATTAAATAAACTGAATCATATTCTTTATTCTGTGTTGGAAAAAAATTATTTTTATACGCGATATTTTGCATTTCTTTATCGTCATCAAAAATACATACGGAAAATTTTCCGTTTTTAGATAAATTAGTTTTTGCATATTCTAACATTTCATTTTTAAGATACTCATATCCGTTTAATGTTAAGAGAAATGCTTTACCCAAAGATGAATCATATGCGGCAATTGCGATTATTTTTTCATTTTCTTCCCAAATACCTATCCTGTTAATACCTTCAGGATCAGTCCAATATGCGGATAAATTTGAAATCATCCAATCCCAGCGCCCGTAATGATAATTATGATTTTTTAATTCAATTAGAAAATTCCTTGTTTTATAGTAATCATTACCATAAATTAAATCATTTATATATTTTCTGAATTTGACTGACATTTATTACCTCCAATTGTCTTTATCCCCATTTTTCTAAAGGTATCATATTTTATCATTAAAAAATGAACATTTTTAATCATTTGTATAAAAGTTTTTTCGGAATTTACTTGACACTATACATTTGTGTAGTATATAATATTAGCGGGGGAAGGAGGTTGATATGGGGCTCAAAGCTTCCGGTTTTGCGTCTCCGGCGCTGGGGTACGAGGACACCGCTATCGATCTGAATAGCCTGCTGATACGCAACCCTGCGGCAACGTACTTTTACCGGCTGGACAGCGGGGATATGGAGGGAATGGGGCTGGCAAGGGGGGCGCTGCTGGTGGTTGACCGGTCGAAGGTTCCGGTTTTGAATAACATGGTGCTTTTGCGGCATGAGGGGCAGTTTTTGTGCCGTGTTATGGCAAAACATAACGGCTTGATAGTTTTCACTAACGGCCGGAGTGATATTCCAACAACGAATGAAACGGAGATTATCGGGGTAATCACGGCATCTATCAAGGAGTACGGAAATGGTCTTTCATGTTGACGGAAATTCGTTTTATGCCGCCTGCGAACGTGTTTTCAGGCCGGATTTGTACAAAAGCCCGATTGCGGTTTTGACAAACAATGACGGTATTATTATTGCGCTTAACGCCGAATGTAAAGCGCTGGGGTTTAAGCGGGGTGATGTTTTTTATCAGGTTAAGCATAAACTTGAAAAATGCGGGGTCGCGGTTTTTTCTTCCAATTATACACTGTACGCCGATATGTCGGCGCGTATGAATCTTATTTATAACCGTTTCGCGGCGGATGTGGAAATTTACTCAATAGATGAAAGTTTTCTATTTTTTCCGATGTGGAATAACGCGGACTATACCGCATTGGGGTTAGAGCTGAAAAACACGGTAACAAGAGAGACCGGGATTCCCGTATCTGTCGGAATTGCGCCTAACAAAACACTGGCTAAGATGTGCAATAAGCTGGCTAAAAAGCAGGGCGGAATTTGCGACTGGAATAAGTTAAATCAGAATGAGGAATTAAGTAATTGCCCGGTTGGTGATGTTTGGGGTATTGGCCAGGCAAAAGCGGATTTTCTGAAACGGCATGGGATTACTACGGCGCTGGGTTTAAAAAATTATCCGCCGGACAAGGCGAAAAAACATTTAACAATTACAGGCTTTAAGACAGTGCAGGAATTGAACGGAATAAGGGCGATTGACAAAATTGAAGAAGCTCCCCGTCAGCTTGTTTCGGTTTCACGGAGTTTTCAAAAGCCGGTTTATGAGATAGACGATATTATTACCGCTCTTGCCGAGTATACGCAGGAGGCGGTTCAACGTATCAGGGCGGAAGGATTATCATGCAGATATGTCAGCGTATACCTGATGACTAATCCCCACGCCGAAGGGGAACAGTATTCCAATCAGCTAACGGCCGAACTCCCCTGCTTGTCAGCCTTTCTGCCTGAAATACAGGCAACGGCCAATGATTTGTTGAGACGGATTTTTCGCCCAAATTACAAATACAGAAAAGTAATGATAGCCCTTACCGGGCTGGACTTTGATAAAAATTACCAACTGGATTTGTTTAACACAAATTACAACAAGGGAAAAGAATTAGAACCTTTAATGCAGGCGTTTGACGCCATCAATAACCGTTATGGGAGGGGCACTGTAAAACTAGCCTGCGGGCTGATTGGAAAAAGATCGCAAGATACGGAAGCGGCCGGCTTGCCGTTTGAGATGAGGCGGAATTTTCTGTCGCCAAGGTACACCACCAATATCAATGAGATTCCGGCGGCGTATTGAAAATTCCTTAAATTATTTTACCTTATATTTTATTGGCAGGAAAATTTCCTGTTGAGCCCAGCCAAGCGCCTTGGTAAGATCAACGCCCACCATGTGCCCCATACCGTAACGAGGCGGGACATCCATTTCAAATATACTGCTGTCCGCTATCCATTTTTGCATATCCCCGACAACCGCGTTTAAATCTTCATTATCGTTTTCGTCCGCCGTTGCGACCGCGTACATCCCGCCTTTAAAATCAATGAGTTCATAAGGTGTACATTCAGCGGCGGTAACATTGTCTTTGACTGCCCAAATCCAAGTGGCCTCCTCTTCTTTTTCATGCCACATAAAATCATGGTCTGCATAAAAACAATCTCTCCATAAGTGTTTATTTTTTGTCATCCATTTATCAAATCCATCATCCGCGAAAAGTTTATCGAATGGCTGTGAACCGGACGATACTGCACGAAAATCAGGTATTTCAATTATCCTTAAGCCATTTAGTTTACCCATAATTTTCTCCAACATTTTTATTTATAAAACATACTATAACTAAATATTAAAAAATGAACATTTTTAATCATTTTTATTTTTAAAAAAACCTTGACAAAAAGCCTTAACATCTGTATAGTTAAACAAATGGCGCTTGATTTGCAGGAAAAAATTTCGATTCTCTCCGGGGCAGCGAAATATGACGCGTCCTGCGCTACTTCGGGAAGCAGCGGCTTTACCGGCAAGGGCGGAAAAAAGTTCGGCACAAGTCTGCCTGCGGGGGTCTGCCACAGTTGGACTCAGGACGGCCGCTGCGTAAGTTTGTTAAAAGTTTTGTATTCAAATGTGTGCAAATTCGACTGCGC
>JAIRUC010000121.1 GCA_031254615.1 Treponema sp.
GGACACACGGCGTGTATTTCTCTTTCTTTCGGGCTGAAAAAACCTTCTTCTTTAGAGGAGATCAAAGAGATATGGTCTGCCTACAAAGGACTGCCGCAGGAAGTAAAACTTCCCATGGCACCGAAACAGCCGATTATTTACCGCGAGGAAGATAACCGCCCTCAGCCGCGCAAAGATCGCGACGCGGACAAGGGAATGGCGGTTAGTGTCGGCCGTCTGCGCCCGTGTAACATAATGGATATCCGCTTTACGGCGCTTTCGCATAACACCATCCGCGGAGCCGCCGGCGGCGGTATACTCAATGCGGAACTTTTAAAACACCTGGGCTACATCAGCGCCAAAAAATGAGGACGCAAAAATGACCGAAAAAAAATTCCCGCTTGACAAAACTGCGCTGGAAAAAATCGCACAGAAGTACCCTACGCCGTTTTATGTCTACGATGAAAAAGCCATTATCGAAAATGTCCGCCGGATCAAGGCGGCGTTTTCGGTTTTTCCTTCTTACAAAAACCACTTTGCGGTTAAGGCGCTTCCTAATCCCTACATACTAAAAATTCTGTGCGCGGAAGGCTTTGGCGCCGACTGTTCCAGTTACCCGGAACTGTTGTTAGCTGAAATGGCGGGCATGAAGGGCGAAGACATCATGCTTACCTCCAACGAAACTCCGGCAAGCCAGTACGAAGCCGCCCGCAAAATGGGAGCGGTTATCAATCTGGACGATTTTACCCACATTGAGTTTTTGGAAAAAACCGCCGGGTTGCCGGAATTAATTTCTTTTCGTTATAATCCGGGGCCCCTCAAAGAAGGCAACGCCATAATCGGCAAGCCGGAAGAATCAAAGTACGGCTTTACCCGCGAACAGTTAATTAAAGGATACTCGCTCCTCAAAGAAAAGGGTGTTAAACGCTTTGCACTGCACACAATGGTCGCCTCAAACGAACTTTCCGTTCCTTATCACATCGAAACCGCACGGATGCTTTTTGAACTTGCCGTCGAGATAAAGGAAAAAACAGGAGTGCGCATTGAATTTGTCAATCTTGGCGGCGGAGTGGGCATTCCATACAAACCGGAGCAGGATGCCGTAGATTATCAGACTCTTACCGGCAGTATTCAAAAAGCATATAACGAAGTTATCAAAGGCACTGGGCTTGATCCGCTTGGGATTCGCACCGAATGGGGCAGAAACATAACCGGCCCTTACGGCTGGCTTGTCGCGCGCGCTATTCACAAAAAAGAAATCTACCGCAAATATATCGGGCTGGACGCCTGCATGGCCGACTTAATGCGCCCCGCCCTTTACGGCGCGTATCACCACATAACAATTCCGGGCAAGGAAGCCGCCCCGCTTACCGAAGTTTACGACGTGGTAGGCAGTTTGTGCGAAAATAACGACAAATTCGCCATCCAGCGAAGTCTGCCAAAGATTGATACCGCCAGCGAAAACGGAACCGGGGACTTCGTCGTGATTCACGACGCAGGCGCTCACGGAAGGGCTATGGGGTTTAACTACAACGGCAAACTGCGCTGCGGCGAACTTCTCCTGCGGCAGGACGGCTCAATTGTACAAATCCGCCGCCCGGAAACAACCGAGGACTATTTTGCCACGCTGGATCTCGCGGGCGTTAAGGATTTTTGTTAATAGCAGGTTAGGCGTAACTCCTGTCGTTTTCTCCCTAAAATAAAATCGCAATTTTTATAAAAAAGACATTGACAAAGACGTTAGATGGAATATAATTTTATATACTATCTGAAAATATTATTTTGGATAGCTAAATTTTTTATGACAGGTGGTTATTATGTCAACAGGAGCTGATGAAAGAAGAGTTCTTTATCTTAAAAGAAAGAAAAGCGGTTGTTGCCCCAGATGCGGGAACAAATTAAAAAAGACAAGCAAATTTATTTATTGCGATGATTGCCGGGAGTTTTTCAGAGGTTATAATCAGGAAATTTCCGCAACAATCAATAAAGCAAGAAAAGCGAAGTACGACAAACGAAAGAAAAACAATCTGTGCCCAAGGTGCGGGATAAAATTGAGCAAAAGCTACGATAAGACAATCTGCCCGGACTGTCTGGAAAAACAGTACGAGTACAATTACGGGAAAAAGAAAAAACCCGTAAAAAGCGCCAAACCCGCGGCGAAAGCAAAGGCAAAAACCAAAGCTAAACCTAAAACTAAAGTTAAGGCAAAAGCAAAAAAGAAATAATCAGAGGAAAATATGATCAGCCGTAATCCAAAAATCGCAAACTTAAAAGCAGGATACCTCTTTCCTGAAGTCGCCAAACGCCGGCGGGAATATGCCGCCGCGCACCCCGGCGCGAAGATCATCAGTCTTGGAGTGGGTAATACCACCGAGCCGATTATGCCGCATGTTACCGCAGGACTTACGGAAGGGGCGCGAAAACTCGGAACGGTTGAAGGTTACTCCGGCTATCAGGACGAGGGAATGGCGGCTTTACGGGAAAAAATTTCCTCTGTCTTTTACGGCGGTAAATTTACGATAGACGAAATATTTATCTCCGACGGGGCAAAGTGCGACATCGGCAGACTGCAGGTTCTGTTTGGAGCGGGGACAAAAATCGCTGTGCAGGACCCTTCCTACCCGGTATATGTAGACGGCTCTGTTCTGTCGGGAGCCGCCGGCGGCTGGGAAGGCGAAGGTTACGCCGGCATTACATACCTTCCCTGCACTGCGGAAAATAATTTTTTCCCCAACCTTGACCTTGTTCCGCAGAACAGCCTGATTTATTTCTGTTCACCTAACAACCCAACCGGCGCGGTCGCGGATCGTTCACAGCTTACCTGTCTTGTAAAAGTGGCTGTCAGTAAAGGTTGTATCATCATCTTTGACGCCGCCTACAGTGAATTTATCCGCGACCCGGCTCTGCCAAAAAGTATCTACGATATAGAAGACGCGGCTCTTTGCGCCATCGAAGTAAACTCATTCTCCAAACCGGCGGGATTTACCGGGGTGCGGCTTGGCTGGTCTGTGGTTCCCAAAGCGCTCAAGTACGCGGGCGGCGAAAGCGTCAACGCGGACTGGAACAGAATAGCCGGAACAATCTTTAACGGCGCGTCCAATATCGCGCAGTCGGGAGGACTCGCCGCGTTAGACGACGAGGGACTTGCCGAAATGCGCGCCATGATGGATTTTTATCTTGGCAACGCAAAACTTATCAGAGATGCGCTTCAACAGCTTGGAATAAACTGTATCGGCGGCGATAACTCCCCTTACATCTGGGCGCACTTCCCCGGAAGGGACAGTTGGGAAGTCTTTACTCAGCTTCTCGAAAAGTGTCAGGTTGTTACCACTCCCGGCGCCGGCTTCGGTCCCGCAGGCCAAGGCTTTATCCGTTTTTCCGCCTTCGGCCACCGCGCCGATGTCGAAGAAGCGTGCAGGCGGATCGGCGCGCTATTCAAATAGAGTTGCAAGCCTCTCTTGAAAGCTGTATATTGAGAGAATGGCAGGCGATATTCAAAACATTATAAAGAATCTTCATCCTCTGGAAGTGCGAATCCTTCTTCATTATAAAAAGGGCGATGAACTTACTATCGAGAAAGTCGAACAGGATTTGGGTTTTAAGCCGGGAAACGGAAATCAGGCGCTTTCGTGGCTTACGGGCAAGGGGCTGATTGGCGAAATCCGTCGGGAGACAGCGGTTTTTTATGAACTGACCGACCTTGGCCGCGAGTGGAAGGAAAAGGGCAGCCCCGAAGAGCGAATTATTGGGCTGGTCATGAAACAATCCGGCAGTCTTAAATTGCCGAATATTGCGCAGGCCCTCAATATAGAAAACAAAGATATTGGCAGCGCCTTTGGCAGTCTTTCCAAACTTGGCATACTGGCGATGGACGACGATAAAAATGTAATTATAAAAAATCCGCAAATAGATATACAGCTTCAGTCTTTTTTTAACGGCGAACCTGTAGATGATCCGGCAATCAATTATCTTGTTGTTATCCGCGGCTTGCTGGAAAAAGGTGCAGGCACTCCCATTCCTGAAGCAGAGCTTTCAGAAGCAGCGCTTTCAGAAGCAGCGCTTTCAGAAGCGTCGCTGAACAGCGCCGAAAAAAACGCGATGTCCGGTATCGCCAAAAAGCGCGGCGCCGCGGACGCGCCTTTCCGCCAGATAGACAGAGAAACCGTAGTTTTTGCTTTTGCGGCAGATGGCAACTCTGTCCCGGCGGAAGAAGCGGCCAAAGCGTTAAGGGCGGCCGGCATTACAGGCGACGAAACCGGCGCTTTGACACAGGCAATGCTGGAAAACGGAAGCTGGAAGGGCAAAACATTCAGATCGTATAATGTTAAAACGCCGCCCGTCCGCCTGACCCCCGGCAGAAGCAGCCCTTACGCAAAATTTCTGGAAAACCTAAAAGACACGCTTGCCTCGCTTGGCTTTGAAGAATTTGACGGTCCGTTAGTTGAAACCGAGTTCTGGAATTCGGACGCTCTTTTTATGCCGCAGTTTCATTCGGCGCGGGATATTCACGATGTGTACAGCATAGCAGATCCGTCTTCCAAAGGCGAAATCGCAAAAGCAAAAGCCATTGACGAACCATGGCTTTCCAATGTTGCCGCCACCCATGAAAACGGCGGAACAACGGGCAGCCGCGGCTGGAACTACGGCTTTGACCGCGAATTTACACGGCGGCTCATACTTCGCTCTCAGGGGACGGTGCTTTCCGCAAAAAACCTGCCAACCGCAAAAATACCCGGCAAATATTTTGGCGTCGTGCGCTGTTTCCGCTATGATCATGTAGACGCTTCCCACTTGCCGGACTTTTACCAAACCGAAGGCATTGTGTTAGGTGAAAATGTCAACCTTCGCACACTTTTGGGAATGCTGGAAATGTTTGCCCGTGAAGTTGCCGGCGCGAAAGAAATAAAATATGTCCCCGGCTATTTCCCCTTTACCGAACCTTCGGTAGAAGTTCACATCAAGCACCCGGTACTCGGCTGGTTCGAGCTTGGCGGCTCCGGCATTTTCCGCCCCGAAGTAACCGCAAGCCTTGGCGTGAATGTGCCTGTCGCCGCATGGGGTCTTGGCATTGACCGGATGGCGATGATGGCTTTGGGTATAAATGACATTCGCGAATTATTCAGCCATGATATTGAAAATGTGCGATTACGGCGGTCGAAAAACTAGGAGTATACAATGGATGTTTTACCGGTAGATCGTTATGGTTACGATTTTGTCCCTGCCGAATATTTGCCGCAGGGTTTGAATGGTCCTCAAAACGCGCTTCGTGTTGATGAATACTGGCTGCGTGACTCACAGCAGGCGGAACTTTTTTCAAAAAAAACGGCTTCATGGCGGCGGCTTCAATCTGATGAAATTGAAATACTGGTAAAAAACAGAAACTATTGTTCAAATTGGGAAAATTTTTTAGTCAGCGATCCGTTTGATCCGGAGCTGATACGCGGCTCTTCATTTTACGGCCTTGTGCGGATAGGCTCTCTTAAAAATGTTCTGCTTAAACAGCACGACTTTTGCATACCGGCAGGAATTCGTAACAGCACAATTATTTCGTGCGACATCGGCGATGATACGGCTATTCAGGACTGTGCGTATATTTCGCATTACATCATCGGGAACAACTGTATACTTTTCAAAATTGATGAAATGCAGACGACTAATCACGCAAAATTCGGCAACGGCGTTATTAAGGACGGTGAAGACGAAGATGTGCGTGTATGGATCGACGTAATGAATGAAGCGGGCGGCAGGTCTATTCTGCCGTTTGATTCCATGATCGCCGCGGACGCTTATCTGTGGGCGGCATACCGCGACGATACCGGTCTTACGGACAAATTGGCGGAGATTACCCAGAAACAGTACGGAAGTTTACGCGGCAGTTACGGAACAATCGGCTCCGGGACAACAATAAAAAGCTGCTGTGTTATCAAGGATACGGCAATTGGAAGCAGTGCCTACATCAAGGGAGCGAACAAACTTAAAAACCTGACAATCCATTCATCTTCCGAAGAGCCGACGCAGATAGGTGAAGGCGTGGAAATGGTAAACGGCATTGTCGGATATGCGTGTAACGTTTTTTACGGCTCAAAGGCTGTGCGCTTTATTCTTGGCAGGAACAGTAATCTTAAATACGGGGCGCGGCTTATTCATTCCGTGCTTGGCGATAATTCAACTGTATCGTGCTGTGAGATTCTGAATAATTTGATCTTTCCTGTGCATGAACAGCACCACAACAATTCATTTTTAATTGCAAGCCTTATTCAGGGAATGTCAAACATGGCGGCGGCGGCAACAATAGGCAGTAACCATAACAGCCGCGCCAATGACGGAGAAATACGGGCAAAGCGCGGCTTCTGGCCGGGTCTTGCGGTAAGCCTTAAACATTCAAGCGCATTCGCTTCTTTTGTGATTATCGCAAAGGGCGAATATCCTTCAGAACTGAATATTCCGTTTCCTTTCGCCCTTGTAAACAACAATGTCCATAAAAACCGTCTTGAAGTAATGCCTGCCTATTTTTGGCTTCATAACCTGTATGCGCTTGAACGCAATTCATGGAAAAGCAAAAACCGTGACAAACGAAAAGTAAAAGAGCAGCGCATAGAAACCGATTATCTTGCACCTGACACGGTGGAAGAAATAATTAACGCCCTGTCGGTTTTAAACGGTTGGCTTGGAGAATCGGGACTTTCGCCACTGGACATGATCGGCACGGACGGCGCTGCTGTCCGTATTATTCTTTGCCGCCACCTTGAACGCAGTAAGAGGGGGCAGGTAATTATTAAGCCGCTTGAAGCAATCGCCGGATACCGCCAAATGCTTCGCTATTACGCGATAAAAACACTTGTGGAGTTTTTTGACTCTCACCCGGAACTGGATTATCAGGGACTGCTGGAATTGCTTGGCCCTCCTGCGCCAAAAGAGCGTGTCAGAGAATGGAGTAATATCGGCGGGCAGGTTGTTCCTGCTTTTCGCGTAGACGAATTGCGCAAGAACATCCGCGAGGGCGAGATTAAAAACTGGGATGAAATTCACCGGGTATACGGTCATTGGGACGAGGCATACCCGTTTGACAGATGCAGTCATGCATGGTCAACGCTTGCGGTTCTTAGGAATACAGAAGAAGCCCCCGACGTTGCTGCTTTTAAAACGGAGATTTCTTTTGTTCAAGGAATCCGCCGCTGGATAGACAAACAAATTTATGAAAGCAGGGCAAAAGATTATCGCAATTCATTTAAGAAAGCGACGTACCGTAATTCTGCGGAAATGGAGCAGGTTCTTGGCAAGCCGAGCGAAAATTCATTTATCCGCCTTGTGCAGAAAGAAAGCGCCGGCTTTATTGAAATGACAGAAAGAGTGATCACGCGTATCAGTTAGTGCTGAAAAATCTCAACCCAGTCCGGCTTTTCTTCTTGTGTATACGTCATAGAAGACTGCCAAAAGAAGAATTGAAGCCTTAACAACATACTGATAGTGCGTACCAAGATTCATCAGGGACATTCCGTTGTTAATCGCGCTCATCACCAAACCACCGACAATAACCCCGACTACAGTTCCGATGCCGCCCGAAGCAGAAACGCCGCCTATGTAACACGCGGCAATGGCGTCCATTTCAAAGAGATTGCCGGCCTGAGGCAGAGCGCTGTTCATATAACCGGTACTGACAACTGCGGCAAGGCCGGCCAGCCCGCCCATGATGCAGAATACGATAAAGGTGATAAGTTCTGAGTTGATACCGGAAAGTTTTGCCGAACGTGCGTTGCCGCCGACCGCGTAGATATAGCGTCCCAGAACGGTATTGTTCAAAATAAAGTGAAAAACAAAAACGGTAATACCCAGAACCAGTACCACAACGGGAAGACCGCGGTAACGGGCAAAACGTTCGGCAAGGCCCAGCGTTAACAGGCTGATTATTACCAGCTTGGCGATAAATATTGGCAGAGGGGAAACTTCAAACCCATTGGTAATTTTTTTGTTGCGGCCAAGAAATTCGGCGATAAAGAAAACAACCAGCACCAGAACCGCTACAATCAAAGCCATAGGATAGTAAGGGCCAATCATATCAAGCCCCAGCATTTCATCCAGAGTTCCGGTGGAGAGATGGGAATAGCCGGTATCTTTCAAGCTGACAGGACTAATCTTAGTAACAATGTAGGTAAGTCCCCGGAAAAGTAACATTCCGGCAAGCGTTACGATAAACGCGGGTATTTTCGCGTAAGCCACCCATAACCCCTGAAAAGCACCGATCGCCATGCCCATTACAATTGAAGCCAACAATGCGACCGGCATTCCAACGCCGGTATTGTAAATCATTGCGCTGAGCGCGCCAACAAAGGCGCAGACAGATCCGACAGAAAGGTCAATCCCCAGGACAATGATAACCTGCACCATGCCGACTGCCAGAATAAGCACATAACTGTACTGGAAGAAAATGTTAGTAAAATTACGCGGACTCCAGTTGCTTCCATTGGTCAGTGGGGCAAAAATTATCATAATAAGCGCCAGCATAATGAACATCGAATAATTTCTGATGTTGTTTTTTATCAGGGTTTTAGCGTCAGAAGTAAAAATACCCTTTTTGTCCATTTATTTCCTCCTCATCCGACCAGCGCCAGATGCATTATTTTTTCCTGGGTTGCTTCTTCCCGTGACAGCGCCCCTTTTATTTTGCCTTCGTTCATTACATAAATACGGTCCGCCATGCCAAGCGCTTCGGGAAGCTCGGAGCTGACCATAATGACGCTTTTTCCGGCGGCGATCATGTCGTTCAAAATGCCGTAAATTTCCGTTTTGGCGCCGACATCAATGCCCCTTGTGGGCTCGTCAACAACAAAAATGTCAGGATCTGCCAACAGGCTCTTGCTTACCACTACCTTCTGCTGGTTGCCGCCGGAAAGATTTCGCACAATTTGATTCACCGAGGGCATTCTTATATTGAGTTCCTCCCGGTAATGCTCCGCCTCTTTAATTTCCTTTTGTTTATTCATAATTCCAAACCGGGAAAGCCTGTTTAGGCTGGCGAGGGTTATATTTGTTTTAACGTCCTGAATCAGAACCAAGCCCAAGCCTTTGCGGTCTTCGGAAATGTAACCAAGCCCCGAACTGATCGCGGAGTGCGGACTGTTGAACGTGTAATTTTTCCCGTTAATACACAATTCACCTTCACTGCGGAATCCGTATGACCTGCCGAAAATGCTCATCATTAATTCGGTACGTCCAGCGCCCATCGGCCCGCAGAAAGCCAAAATCTCGCCCTTGCGCAGATAGAATGAAACATTGTCCACCACTTTTATATCATGATAATCGGGATGATAGACCGTCCAGTTTTTTACTTTCTTTATCGTCTCCCCCGGCGATGATTTTCGCTCCGGGAAACGGTGAGTTAAATCGCGGCCTACCATATCTTTAATGATTTTTTCTTCGGTCAGATTGTCAGCCTTTACATCATAGGTACTGATGGAACGGCCGTCTCGAAGGATTGTTACCGTGTCGGCGACTTTAAGCACTTCATTTAATTTATGGGAAATTATCACCGAAGTAATACCCTGACGTTTAAATTCAAGTATCAGGTTAAGTAATTTTTCACTCTCATCATCGTTTAAAGAAGATGTTGGCTCGTCCAGAATGAGCAGCTCCGTTTTTTTAGAAAGGGCGCGCGCGATTTCTACAAGCTGCTGTTTGCCTACCCCAAGTTTACTCACGATAGTTTCCGGCGGTTCGTTAAGACCCACTGTGTTCAGATACTTTTTTGATTCTCTTATATATTTATCCCAGTTGATAATTCCAAAACTGGTTTCCATGTGTCCCAGAAAAATATTTTCATAAATTGACAGATAAGGACTAAGGGCAAGTTCCTGATGAATAATGGCAAGCCCCTCTTTTTCGCTGTCTTTAACGCTGTGGTAACCGGTTTCACGTCCTTTGAAAAAAACTCTGCCTTCGTAGTCGCCCTTTGGGTAAACACCGGAGATACAGCTCATCAGCGTGGACTTTCCCGCGCCGTTTTCCCCGCAGATAGAATGAATCTCACCTTTTTTAACTTTTAAACTGACATTTTCAAGAGCCCTGACGCCGGGGAATTCTTTGGTAAGATTTTCAATTTCAAGAATATACTCACTCATAAATCCCTCTAAAAAAACACCTGACCGGTTGACCGCTTGAATAAAGCGATCAGGTCAGGTGTCAATTATCAAACAATCATACAAAAACTAACTCTTCAACAAGACTTTTTGGGTTCTGTCATAGAATTCGGCGTCAATCGGAACATCCAGGTTATCTTTGGTAACAAGGATTGGATCCAGAAGATAAGTTTTTACAACTTTCCTGCCGGTATCGCCAATCTTGGCAAGATCGCCGGAAGCAAGAACCGCGCCGGGAATATTGACGGTTTCGCTCTTGAGTACCTGATCGGCTAAAAGGATTGCAGCTTCCGCAAGTTTAGCTGTGTCTTTGAATACCGTGCTGTACTGCTCGCCGCTCTTTATGGACATAGCGGAATCGAATTCAGCGTCCTGTCCGGAAACTACAGGCAGGTTGCCGCGGTATTTGGCATCGGCTTTACAGGCTTCAATGATTGCGCGCGCCAGTGTATCATTGGGCGCGAGTATCGCATCAAGGGTAACGTTACGTGCATCGTTGTTCAGCAGGTTTTCCATACGGGTCTTGGCAATAGGAGCCTGCCAGTTTTCTGTGGCGATCCGCTGGAAGTTGTCCCTGTCGGCAGAAGTCTTGGGATAGGGACCCACGACTTTGAGTACGCCCTTGTCAATGTAGGGGTTAAGAACGCTCATGGCACCGTCAAAGAAAAAGAAGGCATTTCCGTCTGTCGCAGAACCGGCAAACAGGGTGATATACTTTGGCGCACTGGCAGAAGCCGAGGCAAGGTCTAAGCCGGCTGCAATACTTTCAGCCTGAAGAACGCCAACCTTGAAGTTATTGAAAGTGATGAAGTAATCATAATCTGCGGAATTGGGGATAATCCGGTCATAGGCGATTACCGCTACATTGTCCTTGCCAGCTTCGGCGATTACCGAGCCAACACCGTCATTAATACAGCCAACTATCAGCGCCTTGGCTCCATTGGTCAGGAAGGTCTGAATCTGTTTATTCTGCTCAACCTGATCCGCGTTGCCCCACTGAACATCAGCGCGATAACCACGTTTCTCGGCTTCCGCTTTTAGGGAATTGCCGTCTTTTACCCAGCGCAATACGTGCGTTTCGGGCATTGCGATACCGATAAAAGCACCGCCTGATTTTTTACAGCCAACTACCAAAGAAGCAGCTGCCAATAAAACCAAAAGAGTCACTGTGATTTTTTTCATTATTTTCCTCCAGAAATTAATTGAATATATCATTATGACATCATTTTCCCGTTTTGATCAAGTAGACTAATTATTAAAAAAATTACTATAATTCAGACAGGAAACGAAAAATGCCAAAAATTGAAGTAAACGAAGAGATTTTTTATACTTTAGCCGGACGTTCCGGCGGCTGGAAAAATAGGGATGAATTTGAAGAAGCCCTTGTCTGCGCCAAGGCGGAACTGGACGAAGACAGCGACAAAAGCCTGCCGGCAGGGGAAAGAACCCTTAAAATCGAGTTAAATGACACAAACCGCCCCGATCTTTGGGGAACGGCTGGCTGCGCACGTCAGGTTAGAATGTACTGCGGCGGCAAACGCTCCGGTTACGACTTTTTTTCACAATCCGGCAGTGTTAAAAAAACCGCCCGCAAGGTGAAAGTTCAGGAAAGCGTTAAAAAGGTGCGCCCGTACCTTGCCGGTTTTGTCGCGAGCGGCAAGACCATAACAGACCCTATGCTGCGCGACATGATCCAGACTCAGGAAAAACTCGCGTGGAATTTCGGTCGGAAACGGCGAAGCATATCCATGGGTATTTACCGCATTTCTCTTGTTAAGTGGCCTATTATTTACAAAGGCGCAGACCCTGATTCCGTTTCCTTTGTGCCGCTTCAGTGGGACTGTCCGCTTACTCTGCGCGAAATTCTCAAACAGCACCCAAAGGGCAAGGAATACGCTTTTATTCAGGAACATGAGCCTGTTCATCCGCTGCTAACAGATTCGCAGGGGTTCATTCTTTCTTATCCGCCCATCATCAATTCAAACGACCTTGGCGCGGTACAAGTTGGCGATAACGAAATTTTTGTTGAACTTACCGGCACGGATATGCCCTCGCTCACCCTTGCCGCCTCAATTGTAGCCTGCGATCTTGCAGATAACGGTTTTACCATAGAGCCCGTTGAAGTTGAATATGAGTACGATACGCCGATGGGAAGAAGCGTGATTTTCCCGTATTATTTTCAGGAACCGGTTTTCTGTTCGCTCTGGCGGATTGAAAAATTCCTCGGAGAAAAATTAACCGCCGATGAATGTGTCGCGGCGCTTGAGCGCATGGGCGTAAAAGCGGAAAAAGCAAACGATGCGGAAAGAGGTCAGTCCGAAAAAACCGAAGGCGTGCGCGCATGGCCGCCCGAATACCGCAACGATTTCCTTCACGCCGCCGATGTCATGGAAGACGTAATGATTGGCCGCTCTCTTGCATCCTTCAAACCACAGCGTCCTGCCGATGCTACTGTCGGGCGGCTTTTGCCCATCACCCTCTTCGGCAGGCAGGTAAAGGAAATATTTATCGGACTTGGCTATCAGGAGATGATCTACAACTACCTCGGCTCCCGCAAAGACCTTGTCGAAAATATGCGCGCAAGCGGAGAAAAAATAATCCGTATCTTCAATCCAATGACCGAAAATTACGAATATGTGCGCGACTCCGTGCTGGCGTCTCTTATGTCGAGCGAATCCATTTCCGGGCGTTCCGCGTATCCGCATAAAGTTTTTGAAGTGGGAAAAATCGCGCGGCTTGATGAATCGGAAAACTACAGAAGCGCCACACGCCAGTATGCGGGCTTCCTTCACGCGGGAACGGATGCTAACTTTAACACTGCCGCCGGCGAGCTTCAAACAATGTTTTACTATCTTTCGCGCGAATACGAAGTGGAAGAATCGGACGATCCCCGCTTTATTTCGGGAAGAGCGGCGGCAATTCTTTACAACGGGAAGGCTATCGGCGTCTTTGGCGAAATACACCCCGAAGTGCTGGAAAACTGGGGCGTTACTGTCCCCTGCACCGGCGGAGAAATTGATTTAGACGCGCTTGTGTAACTGGCTTTGCTTTTTATTGACATCCCGCATAAAAGAAATTATTATTAGTGTATGGCTGAACAAGATTATCAAGGCGAGATGGACCCCGACCTTGCATCATTATTGGGGACAGGTATAGACGACAGCTTACCTCCCGATTTTAACGATATTTTCAACGATAATAAAACTACTAATAATAAAACTGCTTCGGTAAAAACGGAAGAAGTAGATCTAACTACCGACAGGTTCCCGCAGATAACAAAACGCTTTGAAGATAAGCCTCATGATTTTTTTAATGATCCAAATTATTACAAAACCGCTCTTTCCAACGAAGGTGATATTGCCCAAAGGGTACATAGTATTTTACAAAAATACCTTACTGCCAAAGACCCAAAGGATCGCAGTGTGTTCCGCCAGCAGTTTATTTCGCCGTTTTGGGAATACCTTTTAAATGTTTCACGAAAATCTACAGGAGCCATAGCGCCGCCGAAAAAATACCTTCTGCGCTTCGCGATTTTACATCCTACTTTTCTTAATGCCGAAACAAGGGCATTTTTCAGTAAAGTAATAGTAGAAAACGACCTTAACCAGCCGGTTTACTATCTGGATGAATGGTTAAAGGCTGTAGGAACAAACGTAATTCGCCCTTCCACTACGGATGAAGTAAGAGTATCCACAAAAAATACTCCGACAAAATTAATGCAATTACTGGAAAAAGCAACAGGCAAACTTGACGGAAATAAAACCTTGTTACGCTCCAGAGATAAGGAACGTGCGGAAATAGAAAGAATTTTGCGTAACAGGCTCGATTCAATTTTTGAACATTCCCCGTTGCGTGAATACAATGAAGTCAGCGATTGTTTAAGCGAAAGGCAAAAGGCAGCTATTGTCGAAATACAGAATCTTCTTAAAGATTTACTAAGAAATGATCATTCTATGGAGTCAGGCATTAAAGATTTCATCACCGCGGAGGCGGATGTTCAAATATTGACAGATAAAATTGAATCGGAAGGCGGGGCTGTTTCGGTAGATATCGGAGCCATAGATGCGGAATTTAATACTGTGCGTCAAATGGCAAAGATGACCTGCGGACGGCAGGGAAACCACTTTCCGGTTCTTACCAGCGAATATTTCCATAGCGGGCCAAATGATGTAGGTATTCGGGAAAATGTAATTTCAATTCTTGCAAAGATTGAAAGTATTGATGCCGAAGCCTACTGCCGGGTATATAAAAACCAGTTAAACCGCATAGCTCCGTATGTTCTTTTAATACCCTCTTACGGTGATTTCGGCTTTTGCTGGGAACCGTTTGACCGCCACAACCGCGCCACCAGCCGCGGACGAATTGTAGTTCCCATGTATCCCAAAAACTTATTCCTTGCAATGCTTACCGCTGTAGCCGATCTTCGCTGGCAGGTAGCAAAGGAGAAAGCGTCTTTTTACTGGATGGAAGAAGGGCTTACAGGCCATTATTACCAGTGGTTTCAATCCCAAAAGCTAAAAGGCGATATAAAAGAATACTTTATTAAGGACTACATTCTTTGGATGACCAAGGAATCGGAAGGTATACAAAAACTGGATAAAGATGTACGCGGAACATTCTGGCGATATATGCCTTTTACCAAAGAGGTAAAAGAAAAATTAAAAACCAGAAGCTTTGTGTATCAGGAACTTTATCAGCGCGATGTTAACCGCGCCATGTCAGACGGATATTGATTACAACGGTCTTACGAAGACGCTTACATCTATGCGTTTATCTATGCCGTCTGCACCTACTCCTACTTTGTATCTGCTTTGAATATGCTCTTTTATATTATTAGGAGCGGCATTTTTCTGAATTTTGCCTTCGTCTACGGGAACAAAAAATTCAACTTTATTCAAGGAAGTGGCTGGTAAAGTATCACCCAAAAACAGCGCATTCTGCGGATGGCCAAAGGAGGTAGTGCCGCTGATAGGCTCATCAAAAAGATAAATTTCTATGGCGGAACTTGTGTGTGCCAGAACATTTTCGGAAAAATAAACATTCCATGCGCGGCGTACATTCAACACTCCAAAAGCTTTACAGCCGGAAAACACGGAAGGATAGAAAATTACAGAATCATAAACAGGATCGCCGGAGATAAGCAAAGGGGTGCCGGACGTAAACCGTTCCGGCTTTACATTAAATTCCGCCTTTTTAAGGCTGGTACAATCTTTAAAAGCTTTCACGCCGATTTTAGACGCCTTCTCAAAAAAAACATTGGTAAGTTTTGCGCATCCTTCAAAAGCGTTGTTTTCAATCATCCATACTTCGGGGAAATCTATATTTGACAGACCTGTACATTCCTTAAAAGCAGCCTCTCCGATAACAGCGGCCGAATTAAATTTTACATCTTTAAGGCCTGCACATCCCATAAAGGCATATTTGCCAATATCTACACGATACCCGTTTCCCTCCAGCTCGCTTTGCGAAACCATATGGCCTACCCTTGGAAAAATAACTTCATTTAGATTTTTACAATCGGCAAAAGCAAAATTACCGATAAGGGTAACATTATCGGCTCTTACGGATCGGAGGCTGGTAAAAAATCTGAATGCGGAACTTTCTTTTGCCTTTGTTATATCTTCTTCATTATCAATGATAGCGCTGTCTTCTACAGCATGGCTTATCATTTGCGTTTCGGCAGGCAGGATAATTGATACTATATAATTTTTCCCCGAAGAAGCGGCGGGAAAAGGATCAAATGCGTAATCGACACCAGCGACAGCGGTAACTTTAATTAAGCCGCCGGCTTCGTTGCCTTCAACATAAGTACCTTTTGAAAGATCAAGCTTAACATATTTTCTTTCTTTGCCAATGCTATCAAGTATTTCAAACCATTTATAAACATCCAGCGGAAAGGGTTCATCAAATGTTATAGTTTCACCGGCAAGAATTTCGTCATCTTCTTCAAGGGGCGGGCAGGCGCCAAAAATAATTGCAAGCGAAAGTATAATAAGTAAAGATATTATTTTCTTCATTTAACTGACTCCTTCAAAATAGCCTTATATATAAATTATAAGTCAAATTTAGTTGAAATACCTGTTTTTCACAAAAAAAAGCGCCCAGCCGCTCAACCCCCTGTGGGTTACGGCCGAACGCTCAATCACGTTACCTATTAAATAATTCCTACGCAAACCACGCGTTTAGAATTTTGTCCGCCGTAGCATTTATGACCCTTTCATTTAAATACGCAGGATCATCTATTTTCTGCCTGAGTTCAGCAATCCGGGCTTCATCCAGTTCCGGGGCGGATTTAATAAGTTCTAAAACCTGATACTTTTCAGCCTTTTCTTTTGCTTCTGTTGAAAGGTTAATTGTATCAGTCCTGTCACTCCCCCCCACGCTTTCATTCCGACCGGGTTTTCTACCGGACTGAATGGGCTCTAAAGGACCTATCCTGTTTACTGTCATAATCTTACCCTACCTATACCCTATTATCGGCAACTTGTTACTATAAGTTTATCAGCTATTTTAAATAATTTCCAGCGATATATAAGGAAAATTCGCCAAGTTGTTCCTTTTTTTGACTCAAAATTCCGAGTACTTCGACTGCGGCGCCGCGCAGATATTCTTCATGAATCTTGGTCATTTCACGCCCAACACAAATATAACGCTCGCTGTCAATTTCGGCAATGTCCGTTAACAGCTTTAGCACTCTGAAAGGAGATTCGTAAATGACGCAGGCGGCGTCCATTGCCATAAGCTCCCGCAGGCGGCTTTTTCTTCGGCCGGGCTTGGGTGACAAAAAACCCTCAAAAACCACAGTTTTGTCCCTGCCGCCGGAAACGCTTAAAAGAGCAGAAAAAGCCGAGGGACCGGGAACGGGGATTACGTCGTGGCCTGCCTGCGCCGCCGCCCTTGCCAATGCCGCGCCGGGATCGCTCAATGCGGGGGTGCCCGCGTCGCTGGCATACGCCACATTTTGTCCCTGTTTCAGGGCAGAAAGCACTTTTTCCGCGGCAAATTCTTCGTTTTGGGAGCGGCAGGACAGCATTTTTACCCGAATTTCAAAATGACTGAGGAGCTTTAGCGTTCGGCGAGTGTCTTCGCACGCGACAAGATCGACACTTTTCAGTATTTCTACCGCGCGAAAACTAATATCGCCTAAATTTCCAATCGGCGTACCGATAATGTAAAGGGTTGCCATTCAGAAATTATATATTAAAATAGGTGGTTATGGGAGATTACATTCAAATACTGGCAATAACTATTGCCGGCATTATTCTGCTTTGGTTTGGGTATTCATTATTTTTTGGGCCGATGTCCCCGTTTTTTCCCGGATTTTTTCCGTGGAGCAAATGGGGAAAAAAGAAGGATTATAAGGGAAAGCGCGAGCCGCAGTATTGTCCAATTTGTTCCACAAGGTTAGAAAAAGGTGAACTGGTCAAGTCTGTTGCGTTTCCGGCTATGTCGGACAGCACAGACCGTTTAATGTACATTCGCGGCTGTTTCCTCTGTCTTGAAAACAATATCCCAAGACGATGCCCGGTCTGCGGAGTTAAATTAAGTCTTGAGGACTATCTTGTCGCACGGATGTTTGACCGCCCCAACAAACGCAGTCACATTCATGTGTTAGGGTGCAATCATTGCAGAAAGACCGCAAAGCCAAAACAAGATCAAGACATCGGTGAGTTAATTCCTATTGATTAAGTGTCTGTCGGCGAAGCGGTTACTTTGCGGACAGACCTTGCTTTACCCAGTCCGAGATTTTCTGCCGCGCTGCTTCTTCGTTTTTCAGGGGAACGACAAAGTCCGCTTCGGAAACAATTTCGCAGCCGGGAAGCAGGGCTTTAAATTTTTTCAGGGATTTTCCGGCGCCGCCTCCGTGACAGACAAACAGGGCGACCTTTTTGCCCGTAACAGCGGTCTGCGCAAGAAATGTCTGTATCGGCGGCGCGGGTGAGCCCGCCCAAACCGGCACGCC
>JAIRUC010000273.1 GCA_031254615.1 Treponema sp.
TCACTTTGAGCTTCATTTACATAATAAGATGTAGGGAATTAGAGGTCATTTACCTCCTTGAACAGACGTGTTTTTTATTAGTTTTTGCGCAGTCTCCGGATGGGGAATCCATACAGAGAATACGGATACTTATGATGGAAAAATTACAAACCGGACAGCAGACGCCGGTCCCAATATGGCTTTAACCTTTGGTATCAACACTCTTGGCGCTTTAAAGCCTTTTGTAAAAGTTGGTTATGGCTTTGGTGCAACGGAAACAAAAGCTGATCCCGATGGTAAGAATGAAGCCACCCGCGATGATGGCGGGAAGTTTTTATTACAGGCAGGTATGAACTATGAGCTTAACGAAACACAGGCAATTTATGCCGACTTGACCCTTGGAATGGATTTCGCAGGAAGTTATTCAGGTAAGGCAAAAGATCAGTTTGGTGCTGCCTCTGATAAACAAGAAATTGGTGATAGTTATATGGGCATAGTTCTTTATACGCATTTTGATCAAACTGTTAACGCGGACAAGATTACAGTTAAATTTAATCCTAATATTTCTGTAGCTTATCTGGGTTATGATAAGGTAAATTCCGAAGCAAAAGGCGATGACAAAGCTAATTTACCGTCATACTCTTGGTTTGGAATAAAAACCGGTGTCGATCTGGGTGTAGAATATAAACATAATGAAAAGTTTGCCTTCTATACCGGCGCAGGCCTCAGACTGTTTCAATGGGGTAATATGTCAGGAAACCCCGCTAAAGATGTTGAAAATGGAGCTTGGGGATTCCAGGGTATTCAATGGGATAACGGCAAATGGAATGGCAGCACCCTTGGTTTCGGCACAGTCTTTACACCGTCTGAAAATCTTAGCATTGGCGCAGGCTTAAATACGCTTATAGACAGGTTCGTAAAGATTGATCTTAAAGCGATGAATGTCAGCTTAGGCGAATTCTTCGAGGACACTTCTTCAGCCAATGCTGTTGACGGACTTATTTCCAGGTTCGATGGTATTAAATTTGATATTACTGTCAGCTACAAATTCTAGCAGACACACAATGTGAAACGAACTGTTTGGGCGGTGCGCCTAAACAGTTCGTCCAGCGCCGTCAATTGTTTGGCGGCGCTATTTTTTTTGTATCAAATATGGCGCATATTAGCGGTTTTACATATTATACCTGCTTGACGCTGGCAATTTATAGGATTATAATAGCAATTAACGTAATGAAGTACAAATTTTTCTGTTTTGGGTGTTATAAAATGAACATTGCAGTGAATTACACAGAAGTGATAAGTAAAAAACAAAAACTGCGTCGCCCCCTGGCCACCGGAGTTTTGAAGCTTAAGGTTGAGTATCCTTAAAATAGAAAAGGAAATTTATGATGATGCATAAATTATTGCACAACTGGCGCTATTACGGGTTTGAAGAAGAACAATACCACGAAAACATGGAAAAGGTATTCAATAATAATCTGCGCGGACTGTGCCGGTTAAATATGATAGCCGCTATTTTCATGGCCTGTTTTTCAATTTATCCGATGATGTTTGAGCATAAAATTCTCAAGGCGTGTATATACCTTTTTGCCGCTGCCGTTGCCCTTGCCTTATTTATTTTTTCAACATATAAATTTAAACAGCTAAAACAGGAAAAATATATAGACAAGCAGATTATTTACCTGTTAATGATAATATTTTACGCGGACATCATGTTATTTGGTATTTATGTTGGAGTGTGGTCGAATCCTGACGGAGTGGCTGTAACATTTATGAGTCTTCTAATATGCGCTTTGTTTATGTTTATAACCTCGCCTCTGTTTAATTTTTGCTTAAATTCAAGCGCGTTTTTAGTTTTTTCTGTTTCAACTATTATATTCAAAAAATTCGAACTATGGGTTCCTGATGTTGAGAATGCTTCATTGGCGTTTATGCTCAGCCTCATTTTCGGCTGGCAGATAGCCAAGATGAGAATTCGTTTTGTGCATGAGTCAAACGAACTGGAAAATGAACGTGACAGCTTATATAACCTAAGCACCATAGATGAGTTGACCCAGTTAAAAAACCGCAGAGATTTTACTCAGACCTTTCAAAGATTCCTTGGCAACTACAGGCAGGCGGATAATTTTTTGTGCATCGCCCTGATGGATATTGATTTTTTTAAAAAATACAACGATCATTACGGACATTCCAAAGGGGACGATTGTCTGCGTTCTGTAGGCAAAATGCTTAATGAGTTACAGAACAGCGATGGTATATACGCCGCCAGAGTTGGCGGAGAAGAATTTGCCATGCTGTGGTTTCAAGAAGATGCCGCAAGTGTAAACAAAGTTACCGCGCTGGTCAGCCGGAATATGTGTAAACTTAACATCCCACATGATAAGTCAAAAGTAGCGCCTTTTGTAACCCTCAGCATTGGCGTTCATGTAGTAAAGTGCGGCGCTTCTTATGATATGCACGCATTATATGATCAGGCGGACAAAGCGCTTTATGCTGCGAAAAAGAAAGGCCGCAATTCCGCGGTTATTTCTGGGAGTAGGGAGAGTATTTAAAATTGTTGTTAGCGGACGTAACTGGTTACCACCACGATGCGCTTGCGAACAACTCTCTAACCACTAACTACTTCACCAACTTGATATATTCCCATACTTTGGGAGTTTCCTGTCCAAGACGCCAAAAACCAATTGAAGCGATACCCATTGTCTTGTACATATTCATGCGGGCGCAAAGCGAGTACTCATCTTCATAGTAAACTGTTATTGATACGTTTTTGCTGTATTCAAAGACGGGTATTCCGTCTTCACGCCGGATTTCCGTGACATTATGTTCGTCAATCAGTTTTTCCGTAGATGTATAAATCAGGGCGCGGGAAGGATTGTAGTCGCCCCACGCGCGGCCATAGAAAGGAAGCCCCATGATAAGTTTTTCCTTTCCGATTACTTTTAACGAATAGTCAGCCACCTGCTTACACCACTTTATGGACGCAACAGAACCAGGCTTACTGCCTGACCAATGCTCGTCATATGCCATTATCAAAATACGGTCAACATAAGGTTTAATTTTTTCATAATCGTATTGATCATCGTTAATTTTTCTTGTCCGGGCGGGAAGGGCAATGGTAAACATTTTATTAGTCGGCAGTCCCTGTCGTAACTCTTTTAGAAAAGAAAGAAATGTATCCGCGTCCCGGCCGGGAATATTCTCAAAATCAATTTGAAGCCCGTCGAAGTCTTTTGCCGCCGTCAAAAGATCGTCTATTAATTCCCTGCGGTGATGGCTTGCCGGATTAAGGACAAAATGCGACAATGCGCGGCCGCTGCAAACGGCAACAAGATGAACCCTTCCCGAAAATTTAAGGTTACGGCGTTTCGGGATATCAATCAGTTTGCCGTAACTGTCAACTTCCGCGCTAAAGTAACCAATGTCGGAAAGCGGGAGATTGTTTACAAGCGCCGCCTCCCTGCCTGTTACTACATATCCCCAAATTTCACCAAATGCAGAGACCGGCAGCGGCTCTTCCGGATTTGGCAGGCTGATTGATATGTCGATATCTTCAATGTCGTCTTTTGTGTCTGCATCAGGCGGCATACTCTTACAAAATACAAGGGAAAACAATAAAAATAAAATTGCTATTTTGCCTAAATGTCTCATTTTTTTAAGTATCGTCCAAATTTGAAAGAAAACAAAGAAAAAAATGGGCATATATACTAGATAATGATATAAAAGTCCAATTCCCTGAATTATTCTATCGCGTTAACTAACGCCGCCAGGTAAGAAGTTATTTTTTAACGCCCAAAGGCCTAAAGCCGGATTGGGAACGTAGAAGATTCTCTCTCCCGCGGCAGTATTCCAGCCCGATGAGAGGGTGTTGATGTTGTAACGTTCCATCTGCTCTTTTAGGTTACCCCATTGGAAACCGACGGATTCTATTTCCTTGCGGGAAAGTTTATCGCCGGGACAGTAGCGGACAGTAAAACGGCCTTCGCTGGAACCGTGAATCAGGTGGGCGGCGGCGCTCAAATTGCCTCCCAACTCCGAATCAGTTTTCGTCTTTGCGATAATTTCTTTGCTTGGCCGATAGCCGTATTTTCTAATCAGAGCGTCCACTCCCATATCTTCGCCAAAGCGCTCCAGCGCGGGAGCGAGGATTAAAAGTTCTCCGCCGTCGGCAATTGCCATACGCGTCCTGTAAATTGCCTTGTTGCCCAGCCATGTCGTCCGGTATTCTTCCGGTTCCAAGTACACAACCGCCTTGTTAACCGGCTCATCCATCAGGTTAACATTAACTTCCCGCGCTAAGTCTGCGGCTTTTTCAAAACATTCGCGCCCAAAACCAATAAAAAGCCCACGTACCGCAAGCGAATTGTCCGCCCGCGCTCCAATCACAGTAAGCACCCAAAGAATCGGCGGCATGAGGGAACTAAAACGGCGCAGTCCTTCGTCAAAAAGCGCGCGGACAGGAGTGTCAGCCCTTCCCATGATCCCTTCCATGCCGTAAGCGGCGCCGGCAAAATGGCTTTTGTCGATTGCCTCTTTTCCGCCTGTCCCCACAAAGATATTTTTGCCGTGGTTAGCCATGCCCGCAACTTCATGCGGCACAACCTGCCCGACAGAAAGGGCAAGGGAAAAATTGCCGCTGCCAGCTCCTTCTTTTCTGAGCAGTTTGTTTACCTGCACAGGCCAGTCGTACCGCACTTTTCCACCGGTAGCTTTTTCCACAAAACTTTCTTCAAGACGGCCAAGTTCCGTAACGCCGTTACGCCAGTCATGCACAAGAAATTTCTCTTTGGGAGTTTTCCCGAACATACGCGAAATCTCGGTATCGTTCATCGGCATATGCGTCCCAAGCGCGGGAAGGACTGCTCCAAGTTTATCATCAAGCTGTTTCGCCGCAATTTCCGTAAAAAAACCCGCGCGTGAATGAAACCGGGTAATGTCCGGCGGCAGAATGACCACCTTCCCGGTATTGTTTATGTCGGCTAACGCCTGCGACAGCGCTCCGGAAAAATGTCCTTCAAGCTCCTGATCACTTAAATCTTTATCCGCCCCCCCAAGAGCAACATAAGTTTTTTCCATAAAAGTATCTCCACTGTTCACTATTAACTATTCACTATTCACTGTTTAGACACTATAAGTCGAGGCGCTTGTTGAGCCGCCGTGGCCTGTCCAGTTTGTATGGAAAAATTCGCCCCTTGGTTTGTCCAAGCGCTCGTAGGTGTGCGCGCCGAAATAATCCCTTTGCGCCTGCAAAAGATTTGCCGGCAGACGTTCGCTACGGTAACCGTCAAAGTAGGAAAGCGCGCTGGAAAGGGCAGGGGTGGGGATGCCGTTTTGCACGGCAGTACAGACTACGCGCCGCCACGACTCCCCCGCGTCTTCGATAATTTTTGTAAAGAAGGGATCGAGCAGAAGGTTTTCCAAATCCGGCTTTCTGTCAAACGCTTCTTTTATTTTTCCGAGGAAAACCGAGCGGATAATACAGCCGCCCCTCCACATAAGGGCTATACCTCCATAGTTAAGATTCCACTTGTACTCTTTTGCCGCTTCCCTCATCAAAAGATAACCCTGCGCGTAAGAAACAACCTTTGACGCGTACAGGGCTTTTTCCAAATCTTTGACAAACGAGGCTTTGTCCGCAGGGGAAGTAATCTTGGGCGCGGAAAAAACTTTTGCGGCTCTTACACGCTCGTCCTTGGCGGCGGATAAGCAGCGGCCGAAAACAGCCTCGCCGATTAAAGTAAGAGGTACGCCGAACTCAAGCGCAGCAATCCCTGTCCACTTGCCCGTTCCTTTTTGCCCTGCCGTGTCGAGTATTTTTTCCGCGAGGGGCGCGCCGTCTTCCTTGTAACGGAGTATGTCTCTTGTTATTTCGATAAGGTAGCTTCCAAGATAACCGCGGTTCCACTCGTCAAACACATTGCCCATTTCATCGTAACTCAAACCGAGAACGTTCTTCATCAAATCGTAAGTTTCACAGATAAGCTGCATATCGCCGTATTCAATACCGTTATGCACCATTTTTACAAAGTGGCCGGCTCCGTTTTCGCCAACCCAGTCACAGCAGGGCGCGCCGCCTTCGACCTTTGCGCTTATCGCCTGAAAAATATTTTTAACTTCCGGCCATGCCGCCTGTGAGCCGCCCGGCATAATGCTCGGTCCTGTCAGCGCTCCTTCTTCGCCGCCGGAAACTCCCGTCCCGATATACAAAAGCCCCTTTGACTCAACATATTCCGTTCTGCGCATTGTATCCTGATAATTGGAATTGCCGCCGTCAATTATAATGTCGCCTCTTTCAAAAACTTCCAAAAGCTGATCGATTGTATCGTCTACAGCCTGACCCGCTTTCACCATGATCATAGCCTTGCGCGGACTGCTCAAAGCGCCAGCCATTTCCGCCAGCGTTTTGCAGCCGGTTATTTTTTTGCCTGCCCCGCGTCCTTGGATAAAATCGTCTACCTTGGACACAGTACGATTGAAAACCGCCACATGAAAACCTTTGCTTTCAAGATTAAGAACAAGATTTTCACCCATAACAGCAAGCCCGATAAGGCCAATATCGGCATTTCCCATAATTATCTCCTTGTGGTATAATACCATAGTATCTGCTATTAAAACAGCAGATACTTGGTATCTACGATACCTACGCGATAAGCGACATTAAAACGCCGCTTATCTCCAAAGAAATTTCAACCGAAAAGACCCGCGCTGGAGATGTTATGCGATTTGATATGGACAGAATCTTGACAGACGAGATTCTCTTTTACATGGAAAATCAGGACGGCGAATTTTTGCTGGACACGCAGGAAGCCCAAGTTATTGACATAGACAATTACGACCTTGACTACGAACCGGATTTTAATGACGATAGCCGCTATATTTTACTTCCAAAATGGGATTCCAGCGACGGGTTCCGCCTTATGGAAAAATTTGCCCAAGAATTAAAGAATCCTGTTATTCGACATGAATTATCCGCCGCTCTTAACACAAAAAGGGGCGTTTTTCGCTCTTTTAAAAACGTCCTTGAACAGTACCCCGAAACCGAAAAGATGTGGTACAAGTATAAAGATCAAAAAATGAGAGACGAGGTTATCGCGTGGTACAATGGGTTAAGAGAGGAGTGGGGGCTTGAACCTGTCGGTAGCGAGCCCGAAGATATTTCCTCGATTGTTTTGGAAGATTTTATTTTCAGGGAAGGAAACTTTGAAGACACGCAGAATATTGCAGACTTGCATAAAATTTGTCTGAATGAGTTAAAAGAGAAAGCCGGTATTGTGGAAGCCTATGCCAATGAAACAAGGGGGCTGTTTGAATCTTTTGAAACTACCTGCCTTATCGCCGAAACCGCCGGCGGTGAATTTTGCGGCTGTATCTGTGCCGAACATCAAGATACGTATGTAAAAATTTTCCGTCTTGAGGTAAAACCTGAATACCGCGGCATGGGCATTGGGAAAACTCTACTCGCGAAATTACTGGAAAAATCCGGCGGGCAGGCTGTAACAATAGATTTACCCGCCGGGTATGAATATTTTTCGCGCACTTTGCATATGGAGAATTTTAAACCTATTGTGCAGAGGTATGCGAGAAGTTAGCAAAATGTATCCGGGAGAAATGTTTCTTTGGCAAGGATTGCGATCTGGTAGGCTTTCTTCAGGTCAGAGTAAGATTTTCCCGCCCCTTTGATGTCCTGGCTGACGAAAAATCTTACCAAGTAATACTCAAACCGTTCCAACTCGTCGGCATTCGGGTACAGAGACATTTATGCCGCCTTCTCAAATGCCATTTAAATTCCTATAATACAAACAGGAGTAAACATGGAAACAATGAAAAGAACCGCCGACTGCGGCTCTCTGCGAAAGTCCGATAACGGCAAAACAATTATACTTAACGGATGGGTACACCGCAAACGAAACCACGGCGGTATCTTTTTTATAAATTTGAGGGATCGCTACGGCATCACGCAGGTAACGGTCGACACTCAATCAAATCCCGCTCTTGCCTCCGTGTGCGAAGAACTGCGGAACGAATACTGCATAGCGGCGCAGGGGACAGTCCGCGAGCGCCCTGCCGACATGGTTAACCCGAATATGCAGACAGGCGAAATCGAAGTTGAAGCGGCAAAGATTGTAATATTGAACAAGTGCGAAGTTCTGCCGTTTCAAATTGATGAAGAAAGCAAAGCAAGCGAAGAAACCCGGCTTAAATACCGCTACCTTGACCTTCGCTCCGCGGCAATGCAGAAAACAATCAGGATGAGAAGCGAAACAACTTTCGCCGTCCGCGAATGGATGACAGCTAACGGCTTTTACGAAATTGAGACTCCAACATTTATAAAATCAACGCCGGAGGGAGCAAGGGATTATCTTGTTCCGTCAAGACTGTATCCGGGTAAATTTTACGCGCTCCCTCAGTCGCCCCAGCTTTACAAACAAATTTTAATGGTGTCAGGCTTTGACAAATATTTTCAAATTGCGCGCTGTTACCGCGACGAGGATTCAAGGGGCGACAGACAGCCGGAGTTCACCCAGATTGATATTGAAATGTCATTCGCCGGAAGGGACGATGTTCTTTCCGTAACAGAGGGGCTGATGGGCCATGTTTTCAAAAAAGTTTTGGGAAAGGACATACCGAAAAACTTTCG
>JAIRUC010000205.1 GCA_031254615.1 Treponema sp.
ATTGTAAATATATTTTTGGGCCCGGTTTTTTTACTGAATGAATCCCTTGCCTCATTGGGAAGGAGCATGGCCGTTTGGCTTATTTTTAATATTGCCATGTTAATATGTGAGTATATATTGGCAAGAAACATAAAAAAAGAAAAAACATTTAACAATATATTTACAAGGGTAATGGTACCATCATTTATTTTTTTAATATTTGCCGATATTTTTATGATAATCAAAGCATTATTAAACGGCAAATTGATATTTTCATTATTTAAGAAGAAAAAGCATTGAATAAATGGAATGTGTATTAAAACAAATCCATTGCGTACTCAAGTTGCGAATCTTTATTTGCCGCAATTTCCCCATCGGTATTTGTTATTTCATGTTCAGGCGTAATGCCAATTCCTTCATAGCATTTCCCGTTCATGTCTGTTACTTTTTGAACCGAAACCGAATAAATCCAGCCGTTTGTCAAAGAACGCTCCAATGACAGGGAAAACGCGCCGTTTGTTGTTCCCCCGGCGTGTGTTACGTGATCTTGCGTTCGAAGAGCCAAAGTAAACCATTCTCCGCCTGAAATTGTTTGTTTATTTGTTAGCAATACAATGGGCTTAGTGTACCTGATACCGGCAGGTTTTACCGCGTTTGATAAAGCGGAGGAAAAATCATTTCGCCCGGAGCCGTTTTTTGTGCGTATTTCCACATAATCTTTCTGTGTTGAGGCAAAACGCCCAACGATATAATCCACATTTGCCGAAAGGCCTCCACGGTTGCCGCGAATATCCAAAATAAGCGAATCTGTGTCCGCAAGAGATTGTACGATGCCGTCTATCGCCTTTGTCCAATCCTGAGTTTGCGCGGCCCCGACAGCGCCGGAAGCAAATCCTGCTATATAAATATAGCCGACACCGGGCTTTGATGAAAATGTGCCATACAAAAACATACCGTCTCCGGCGGAATTGCCGCCGTTATTCAAATATTTTTTAACAATTTCAAGACTGAACGGTTCTTTGTTCACATTATCAAACCTGCCGCCGGAATTTGAAAAGGCAAACGGAGACATAATATACACATGGGCGTCGTTTAAGGTTTTTAACATATTTGCGCATACGTTAAAAAGTTCCTGTTCGCTCATGCGTGACGAAATCAAAGGAGAAAAGTTTTTGTATGTTTCATTCCAGTTAATCCCTTTGACATCCATAAGAGCGTAGGTTTCATCAAAATCAGTCCAAATGCGATCAAATATTCCTTTTGGGCTATTGTCAGGATCAGACGGCAAAAAAACCTGACACGCTGATAAAAATGCAGCCGATATTATTATAATTATTTTTTTCATATTACTCTCCTAAAATGTAAAGACTATTCCCGAATTCAAGCGGAATATTGCGTCTGTTCTTGGGCGCGGAAAATTTATGCGCGAAAGTTCAAATCCAAGGCCGGAATAAAGCGAAAGCAATGTATTGACTTTATGATGATATTTCAAATCACCGAAAACAGCCCAATAATTATGAAGGCTTACGATTTCACCTAACTTAATAATTTTCCACGGTTTTTGTGAGGAATATTGTATCAACGCATAATCAGCTCCGGCATAAGCCGGACGAACCGCATAACCAAAAATGGGGAAACTAATTGAAAGGATTAAATTATTTTCCGAATTGACAATCCATTTTTGTGTTGCGTGTACATCAAGAGAAACCAAGCCGGTAATACCTGGATAATGGGCGAATTGCATATAAGTATCTGCCCGAAAAGCGCCGCCAAGGTATCCTGGAAATGTTTCATCCCCCCATAAACGGTAGTCGAGCGCATATTCAAGGTATCCCCTAATAAATAAGTATTGCTGAAGATACGCCAAATAATAGGCTTCCCCTTTTTGCGGATCATAATCTTGCCTTAACACTGCATTTTCCCCGCCATCCATTTCAGCGTTGCCCATAAAAAAACCAATGTTAAGCGAGTGAAGAAAATTATCTTTTTCAATATTGCCGTCTATGATGAAAGTCAGATTGTTAAGATATCTGTTCACGGGCGAATATGTTTCTTCCCGGTATCCGGCGAATGAATAACCTAAACTCGCTCCTATCCTGAATGGTTTTATTGTTTCAGAAGGCTGCATTATTTCCTGCTGAATTTCGGTATTATCAGCCTCATCTTGAGCATAAAGAAACGGGTTCGCATAAAGATTCACCAGAAGCATAAGTAAAATGAATAATTTACACATCTTCACTCCCTGAATTAATCAATAAAGAGAACATAACGTACCTTTTTTATTTTGAGAATAGAAAAATACCAAGTTACAGGATTTTTATACTAAGTTACATTAAGGAGCATATAAAAGTTTTAATTTTTAGATGTTCCGGTATTCTTTTGTTTATGTTTTTCCAATAATTTATTTAATTCATCCGCGTCTTTTTTTATTCTTACAATATTTATAAAAACACCAAACGCGTATATCACAACCACCATTATAACAAGATACCAAACCGGCACTGAAGAAAACCAATCAAAACCAAAGCCGAAAGAAACAAGAACAGCAAGTATTAAACTGACATCAAGTAAAAATTCTAAAATAGCGTAAGAACTTTCGATTTTTTTGGTCAAAATAAGGCCTAAATGAATAATAATATTTGCCCCAAATATCTCAAAAAATGTACGCACAGTGATTGTTTCTCCGCCGCTCATTACGGCAAAAATCGCCAAAAGCATCAGCGCCGCGCCGGTAGTCAGCATAATATTCATGACTGTTCTTTTAATATTATTCATCATTTTGAAACTTCCTTTTTATATTGGCAAGATAATTTCTGTTAATATATATACGCGCTCCGTTTGTCAATACAGCTTCCATGCGGCTGTTTAACAGCGGCTTGAATTTATCCAGCTTGTTTATGTTCAAAATGCAGTATTTGCTAACCTGAACAAATCCCTTGTCTTTTAATTTTTGATTAATCTGATAAAGACGAAAATTTGTCTGATAACTCTCATTTTCACAGAAAACGACAGCCAATTTGTCTTTACTTTCAATATAATAAATATCGGAAACATTTACCTTTTTAATACCGTTCCTGGAATAACATTCAATCTGCGTATCAAATGTTTTTAGAAAGGAGACTATATCATCAATATTTTTATTTTCTGCCGGATATTTTATGACTATTTCAATATCATTTTGCGCCGCATCCTGTTCAAGTTTGAAAATCATGGTTTATTGTAGCATTGTTTTTGTTTTTTATCTATTTATTATACCTTCAATATACTTTTCCATTGTTTTGCTAAAATGCTTTACATCAATATTATTCAAATAAGGAATATGTAAAAATATCATTTGCGTTTTTAATTTATTATTATATATATTTTTTAGTCCTTTATAGTAAATATTATTACATAAATAATTTCCGGCATTTATGGATATTTTTATTTTGTAATAATTTTCCAGATAATTTTTTAATCCGGTATAATCATAATTTGTTTCCAGTCTTTCAAATCCATTTGCGGCTATTGTTTCAATATAAATAGATTTTATTACAGGTTTTTGTCCAAATGAAAAAATAATATCATAAGTATTTTTTTGAAGTTTATCCGTTAGCTGTTTTTCACTTATTTTAAAATCATTTTCAAGATATAATAAATCTATGCCGGTTTTTATGTTATCCAAAAAAATTTTAGAGGAATTTGCGTTCCCGATAAATCCGGTAATCAATATTTTACTCATATAATTTCACCTGAATCCCTCAATACAATTACCCTGAACAATGCTGTTTATTTTCATGTTTTATGTTATCATAAAAATATATGAATACGAAAGTTGCTATTGAACGATGTGACGTGTATGAGCCGGAAAAGCTGTACCTGGCATTGAAGGCCGCGGCTCTTGCGGCGGATTTTCCCAGCGCCGAAGGTAAGACGGTTTTGCTAAAACCGAATATCGTTATGGATTCTGCGCCCGCGAAGGCTGTTACCACCCATCCGGTTTTTCTTGAAGCGGTTATTCGCTTGGTAAGGGAGTGGGGCGCTTCCCGTATTTTAGTTGGGGACAGTCCCGGTCTTCAGGGGCCGAACTTTACGGCGCGCGGCTGTGGGCTGGGGGAGACCGCGAAAAGATGCGGGGCGGAGTGGGTTGATTTTACCAAAGGCACAATGGAGTTGGACTGCCCGGAAGGAAAAATACAGCGGCGTTTTACCGTAAGCAAAGTTTTACAAAGCGTTGATTGGGTGATAAGTCTTCCGAAGCTGAAGAATCATCAGCTTATGTATTATACCGGCGCTATGAAAAATATTTTCGGCCTTGTTCCGTCGGTAACCAAAAGCCCATATCATGTGCGTTATCCGACACGGGAGGCTTTTGCTTCGATGATTGTCGATCTGAACATTGCTGTAAAACCGGTGTACGCTTTTATGGATGCTGTTGTCGCAATGGAGGGGCCTGGTCCTTCGGCAGGGACGCCGAAACAGGTGGGACTTGTTCTGGCTTCCGCGAATCTTTTGGCAATGGACGCCGCGGCGTGTACAATCGTGGGCTATCCTGCGCACTTGATTCCGGGAAACAGTGAAGCCCTTGCCAGAAAAATATGGCTCAATGATTTTTCTGAAATTGAGTATCCGCTTTTAAAACCGGAAGAAGTCAAGGTTTGGGATTTTGTCAAACTTCCTTTTAAAAAAACGCGCAATCAGCTTTTGGATTTTATCCTTCCGAAGCCGCTGAAAAAACTAATACCGAACAAAAATCCATTGCCCGCGATAGATCACAAAATCTGTATCCGTTGTACAGACTGCGTAAAAATCTGCGCGTCAAGCGCCATGAGCCTGAAAGAGCAGGGCAGTGCAAAACAGATTGAAATTGACAAAAATCGCTGTATACGCTGTTATTGCTGCCACGAAATTTGTCCGGCTAAGGCGATTAATATATAGTGAGATTTTTCTTGACAAAATTCCAAAAATCATATTATACTACCATAACGGCTTCGTTGAAGCACAAAGGCGGAAAAAACCTGCGGTTTTTCCCTTGAAGTTTTTCGCGGCAAAACAAAGTACAATTTTTTTTCTGATACGAAAAGCGCTAAACTTTAAGTAACCGTATATGATAAACTGCCTTAAAATCTTTGTAACAATAGAAAGATAGAATATGCACAACAACTCGATTCTAATTTACCCCGCACCCCCCCCCCCCCCCCCCGACTCACCACCACAACACGAAAGTCACA
>JAIRUC010000136.1 GCA_031254615.1 Treponema sp.
TAGTGATCTCCTGCCACAAGGAGCAGGGGCACAAAAAGGAGTTTACTAATGAAAAAGTTAGTAATGGTACTTGCTCTTGTTGCGATTATTGCAACTGGTACGGCATTCGCTGAGCATCCTAGTGGATTAGGGATTGGCGTCGTAGGCACTTATGGTTTTGCAGGTGATTTTGGCAGTGGTATGGGTTTCGGTCTGTCTCTAAAAATTCCGGGTGTTCCGATTTTTTGGGGAGTTAACGGTTCCTTTGGTTCTGATCATTTTGGTATAGGTATCACCGGTGATAAATATATGATAGACAGCAAAATTTCCGGTCCTCTGGGTTGGTATTTCGGATTGGGCGGTTATTTTTCTTTCTATTCATGGACTTTTGAAGGTTATGGTTTTGATTATTCATATACCTGGATGTACGGCGGTGTAAGGGTTCCCGTAGGAATAAGCATACAGCCTATTGAATTACTGGAAATCTTTATTGATGTAGCCCCAAGCTTGGGTATTGGTTATTTCAGCGGGTGGGATTATACTATTGCTGGTAGAAAAGTTGAAAGTGGCAGCACTATAGGTTTTGAATTTGGCATACCACTTGAAATAGGTCTTCGCCTCTGGTTCTAAGAGACAATTAGCCTAAAAATACCCCGGTGTTCGTTGAACAGCCGGGGTTTTTTTATGCAGTTACTAATAGTCAGTAACATCGAAAACTTATTTTTGTGTGAAATTCTGTCGGATAACATGTATCTTTCTGCCAAAAAGAGTGATATAATTAGTAATAATTTATTTAAGGAGTTTTTATGGCAAAAACAGAAATCGACAAACTTGACTGGGTAGTCAAGCTTATTCTTACATTTTTCTTTGATCCCATCGTTCAGGGCATTAACCGCATATTACGCGGCAATGTAATAATCGGACTTCTCTGGATCATCACATTTGGCATCTTCGGCATAGGCTGGCTCATCGACATTATTACAATGATACTGAACAAAGACATCACATTTCTTGCCTAAGGCTTGGTACATCAAATAGCCTCACGCAAAGGCGCTAAGCCGCATCGTACCTTCGGTACGCGAACGCAAAGGAATGCGCGTAGTTTTCAAACCGCTCATCTTCCATAACATTCTTTTTTTATTTTCATAAATTAAGAAAAGAAAGACAGAAGACGATATGCTTACAAACGACAACTTTGCGCCCTTTGCGCCTCTGCGTGAAATTCTTCTTTTCCAATTTTTTATTTTTTCCCGCGATAGTAAAGCGCCCTGCATCTGTGAGCCTAAATATAGGTATCTATGAATTTTCCTTTTTGGAAAGTTCATGGCCGGCGGTCTATGCTGCTGGAACTTGTCAGAGGAGGGATGTATGAACAACCTCAATTCTATTCTAATCGAAGGCAATCTGGTGAAAGATCCTCTGCTTCGATCCACCCAAAGAGGGACGCAGGTCTGCACAATGAGACTCGCGTCGAACCGTTATTTCAAACAGGAGACCGGTTATGAGAAGGAAGTTTCTTTCTTTAACGTGGAATCCTGGTCGCGGCTGGCCGAGAGCTGTTACAACAAAGGGAAAAAAGGCAGAGGAGTACGCGTTGTAGGGCGGCTGAAAGAGGATCGCTGGACAGGCGCCGATGGTAAACCGCTGTCCAGAGTTACCATTGTAGCGGAACACATTGAGTTTCGTCCGGAATTTAAAAAGGACGCGAAGCTTGCGGAAGAAGCCGCCGAAAATCCGCCGTCGTTGTATACCGGAGAACATGTCGAAGATGATTTCGAAGCGGGCGTAGTGGCAATTGCAGAAAAGGAACTTGAAACCGTGCCGTTCTAACCGCTAAAAAAACCGTCTTTCCAGTTAAAGCGGCTTGCATGAGGCAGGGGAGCGCTCATCTTTACAGCGCGCATCAAATCGCGGTAGTTTGATTTTTTCAATACCGGACCTGACAGATCGATTATAAAGCGGGCGAACCCTGCCTCTTTTAAAAACGGAATTTTATCAATTATGGAAAACGGTTTTTGCGGATAGACACGCGAACCTTCCTGGCCTGTAACCAGCGAAAAGGCTTCATCTTTGTTATCTGCAAATGAATCAATGTCGAGCACGTGGGCAAGGTTTGCCCTTATATTAAAAAGAGGCGGCCAGGCGAAAACTGTTATAAAAAACTTTGAGTGTAACGCGCTATGACGTTTCTTCGAGCCTTTTTTTTCGCCGCTTCTGCTTTTTACGCCAAGAGTGCGCTCAAGATTCTGCCTGTTGTTTTCCAGAGGCGAAACAAAACCGTCCGCTCCAAGCGACGATACAAAAGACAGCGACCATGTGTTGAACGTATAAAGCCACGGGCCTGCTATCAATTTTACTTTTTCGTAACCCTTGAACAGCGAAAAATGCCCGGGATTATTCACTACATATTGATAATAACCTTTTTCGATTAACTGCTCGATATTCCCCGCAACTCTGCCTGTTTCATAACCCGCGTCTGCCTGCGGAAACCACGGATCGAGCGTCAGTATGATTTCCGCCGGCTTAAACGGCAGGGGCGGTTTATTCTCATCCAGCAGATATTTTGCGTTTTTTGCGGACAGGTCAAGCATTATCCGCGCGGGACGCGAAGACTGCATAATGTAAAGGTCTTGCGGGCGCGAGACCGCTATGTATAAACCTTCGGGGAAAGTATCGCCGCGCTTTGTGTGCGTCTTCTGCCGCTCCGTTTGAATTTGCACAGATGGAGCTCTATCCCTTCCCGGCCCCTTGCCGCCCGTGTTACTTGAAATTACAGGCGCATAACGCTTGCGCATTTCCTTTGTCTGTATCAGATAGACGCTGTCGCCCAGCGAACCTTCCGGGGCGGAAATCCAGCAATTACCGCCCTCAGGCTTAACAAAAGCGAGTTTATGCGTAACCCTGTCGGAGTCATCGCTGCGGTGTATTCGCACAGAATCCCTCGCGGAAAGAGACATCCCCCGCGGCGGACAGACAAGTGCGCGTCTTTCGCCGTCTGTCCCCTTCACTTTAAGAATTGTCCCCAGACTTATACCCGTGCCGCCGTCCTGCGCCGGATTAAGCCAGTCAATTTCTGCGGCGGAAAATCCGTCGTTGAAAAAATACTGCGTCTTCGGACGCGCAAAATCGTTACGCAAAATCTCTGTGCCCTGTTCAATGCTCTGGCGGATTTGCTCTTCATCACCGCTAGCCGTAGCGTCCACCACAAGCCGGTAAGCGGAAACTACCGCCCCCACATAGCCCGCGCTCTTCATGCGCCCCTCAATTTTAAGGGCGGCAATTCCCGCCGCGGCTAACTCCGGTACGCGCTCCAAAAGCTGGAGATCGTTGGGGCTGAAATAGTACCCACTTTCGCCCTCATTCCCGGTTACTCCATCTGTGTTACAGTGGTACAACCTGCGGCACGCCTGAGTACACATCCCCCGGTTAGCGGATTTGCCTCCAAGAAAACTGGAAAAAAGGCAAAGACCCGAAGCGCTGATACAAAGCGCTCCATGCGTAAAAACCTCAAGCTCAAGATTTGTTTCGCTCTTAACGCTCTTCATCTCTTCAAGAGAAAGTTCCCGCGCCAAAACCACGCGCGAAACGCCGTGACGCGAAAGGGCATTCGCCCCCCTTGCAGAGGCAATATTCATCTGAGTAGAAGCGTGAAGCCGCAAAGACGGAAACTGTGAACGCGCCATTTCCACAACGCCAAAGTCCTGAACAATCAGCGCGTCCGGCCCCTGCCCCGCGAGATATTTTAAAAACTGGTACATCCTGTCCGCTTCGCGCTGTTCAAAAACCGTGTTTACCGTAACATAGATTTTTTTTCCCATTCTGCGCAGAGATTTCAGCGCGCCCTCAAACTGCGAGTATGTAAAATTGGCGCTTCTTAGCCGCGCGTTAAAATCTTTCAGCCCAAGGTAAACAGCGTCCGCGCCTTCGCCGATTGCGGCATCAAGCGCCTCCGGCGACCCGGCAGGAGCGAGTAATTCCATAGCGCATTATAGCCATGAAATGGGAAATGAGCAACACAATGAGAAATTGAGGAAGAACTCTCGCGAAGGCGCATCGTACCTTCGGTACGCGGACGCAAAGTTGTTGTAATAATGATCTAGTAGTCCGTAATATCTAAAACTTTACAATACATTATCGTCTGTTTTTATCTCACAGAGACACGGGGATCACAAAGAAGAAATTAAATACTCTGTGTTCTTTGTGAACTCTGTGCCTCTGTGAGAAGTCTTTTTGTAAACATTCAGGTGTTACAAAATACTAAACACAGTTTAGAATTTGTAGCCTATACCAACTTTGATTCGCGGACCCATACCCCATGTGGTACTTGCCGGTGTTCCTTTAACAGATTCATCCTGAAGTTTTGTGGAAAGGCGGATATTGAATAAGCCTTCCGCCCTAAGAAAAATAGATTCGGTGAAGGAATAATCAAGCCCTAGTCCGAGGAGGAAACCAAACTGGCTAAGCCATTCTCCGGCATCGGGAAAAGATATTCCTTCTATCTCGTAGGAAAGTACTCTGTTGTAACTGATACCTGCGAGAGGGAAGAGAGTCATGCTGCTCATATCAATGGGGTACTTGCCAAGGAGACTGAAGCCGAGCTGTATCATACTGCCAACATCTGCGGTTTCATTTAAACCGCCGCCTTCGGCAACTGCTGTCACTGAGCCGTAGGTTAAGTAGAGATCAATTTCCGCATAGGTGAAGTCAAAGAAGCCAAAAGCTCCAAAACTCGTTACCCGCAAACCTTCGTAGTATCCTGCATATTCAACACCGTTGTTGCCGCTAAAGTCAAACATCAACCCGCCGCCTGCTGCCATGTCAATTGCGAAAGCTCCCCCTGCCGCAAGTGTTAGAAGCACCAGAATGGAAATACTTTTTTTCATAGAAACTCCTTTTTGTGTGATTCTGCCCCTATAACAGAAATCACATAGATTTACCTGCCTTAATAGGCAGAATTTACTTCAACGAAGTAAGGTTTAGTTATCAGTTATAAACATCAAACTATTAGAAAATAGTACAAGTATTATCTAGTATAACTAGATATAAATTAGTTGTCAAGCGTTTTTCTTGTCTTAAAATGACAAATATGGTGGCTTATGACTGATGATGAGGCGAAATTAAGGAAATCGCTGTCCGCGAATATTAGGCACTACAGGGCAAAATATAGCTTTTCGCAGGAAAAACTTGCCGAAATTGTGGGACTTTCAGATCAGACCATTAATGACATCGAAGGCTGCCGGACATGGGTAAGCGACAAAACCATCGTAAAAATCTCCCGCGCCCTTAACGTCGAAGTATACCAGCTGCTATTTCCGCAGACCGAGGCCGATAAGCTATTTCCGGTGAAAGTTCCTGCGGATATATTGAATAATTTAAAAGACATTATCAAAGAAGATTTAGACCGCCGGTTTAATGAAGTGGTTGTCAGTAATATTTAGAAATTTGCTTTTTATTATTTCTCGCAAAAACAGTATCAGTCAGCATTTCCATTATATAATTCCATTGCTTTTTTACTTAACTGCAGATATATTTTATATGTATAAAATTTTACTGAGAGGATATTATGTTAAGACAAGTGATGATACCAAGCAAAGAAAACTCTACGATTTCCATTCCTGCTGAATTTTACGGAAAAGAAGTAGAGGTTTTGGTGTATCCATTCCACAACACAAAAACAAATCAAAGTAGTGGTAGTATAAAAGACCTTTTTGCCAAGTACCTGTATTCTTTTGACAACTATAAGTTTAACCGGGACGAGGCAAATGATTATGAGTAGGATCGCATTAGATAGTAACATTCTAATTTATAATCATAGTCTTGATTGCAAAAACAAAATGCTTGCAGCGGTAGGTTTTTTTAATGAAAATCCTGTTGTTCATCACAGGTAATATCTGAATATCTCAATGTTATGAGAAAAAAATTTAAAATGGAAAAAATGAATTAATACATTTATGTTCTTTGTAGCTGGAAAAATGTACCATTCAGCCTGTCATTTTATCTACAATAAAACTGGCTCAGGATTTGGTTGTTAAATATGATTTTCAAATATTTGACGGAATTATCGTTGCTGCCGCACTGGAAGCAAATTGCGATATTCTCTACTCCGAAGATATGCAAAATGGGCAGATTATTGAAAATTCGCTTAAAATCGTAAATCCGTTTATTTAAATTACACAGGACACATTACGGTATCTGACATCACGATTTGATAGTGTTGACAATAATCAAAGTTCACAAACAACACACTACCCACTAATAACTGTTCACTGTTAACTATTCACTTAATAATACTCGTTTTCCCCGGACTGCTTCGCCCTTCCAAATCAGGCAGCCTCTTTTCCAGCGCCGCAAGCGAAATCTCCACATCTTCGTGAACCTCGTGCTCGTTAATACAGCCAACGGCGATCATGTCCTTTTCGCGCAATACGTTCCAGTTAAAAGTTAGTCCCACATAGGGGGTGGTGCGGCCGGCAGCCATTGGCTTAATCGTCATGACAGGTTTTTTCGCTTCGTGAATTATGCGGATTACCGATTCAATTTCGACCTGCATCATAAAACCAAGGCAGTTAAAAATCTGAATATAGGTTTCAACATCATAGCCGTTCAAATCAGAGTACTGGATAACTTCGGGCATGTGGGCGGAAAGGCCGGGAATCAGGTCCGCCTCGCGGATCATGTCCGTGTAATCGGGCAGGCGCGACATTGTCCGCTTGTTTTTGTTTATCAACTGTTCACAGCAGGAATGGTGAATAAGGCAAAATGTACTCCCTATTTCCGCGCTCGTCCTGATAACCGCCCTCGCTTCTTTTCGCGCTTCTTCGGTATCGTCCATGTTAAGAACGGGCGTATCTATCAAAATAAGTTTTTTCCCGATTTTATCCTGAATATGTTTGATTTTGTCCAAGGCTTCCGGATGCGATGAAAACGGCGCCATCCATGCGTCAATTCCGTATTCAAAAAACGCGTTCAAAACTTTTAATGTTGCCTCGGTCGTGGAATGTTGTTCTTTAATGTAAATATCCGCCGCATGCCCCGTGTGGCTCCAGCCAAAAATCCAGTTAGAGCCGATTAACATTCTCGGCAGGGAAACGCCCGCCACCGTAGTTCTTGGAAATAACATGATTCATTATATCTCGAAATTCAAAATAAAAGAAGATTTACCACTGAGTTTGCCTGACCTTCGGTCAGGGAGGAGTTACACGGAAGAATATATTCTCACAGAGACGCAAAGGATGGCGATTAATTAACAAACAGCTTATCTTTCATCAACTTTTTACTTTCACAACAAAAAAAAGATAGAAGACAATACGATTACGAACAACAACTTTGCGAGATAATATTTTTAAGAAATATCATGGACGCAATTAAAAAAAAGTGCTAATCTTTAACCATGTCAGAAAAACAACAAAATGAACAAACATCTGCTAATGAAAAATTAGCGACAACTCGGCACTCCGTGAGCCATATTATGGCGCAGGCAGTGGTAAAACTTTTTCCCGGAACAAAAACAGCTATCGGGCCTAGTATCGAAAACGGTTTCTATTACGATTTTCTCCTGCCGCGGCAAATTACAACCGATGATCTTCCTTCTATTGAAGCGGAGATGAAAAAAATCATCGATAGCCGTCAGGATTTTGTAAAAGAAACGGTAAGCCGCAAAGACGCACTGGAGCGTTTTGCCGCCGAAGAATTTAAAACAGAGCTTATCAATGAACTGCCGGAAGGCGAAGAAATTTCGATTTACGAAAATCGTAATGCAAATGGCGAAGCAGAGTGGGGCGATTTATGCCGCGGCCCTCATGTCGCAAACACAAGAGAGATAAATTCCGCCGCTTTCAAACTGCAGAACATAGCCGGCGCTTACTGGCGCGGTGATGAAAAGCGCCCAATGCTTACGCGCATCTACGGAACCGCGTGGGAAAATCCCAAAGATTTAAAAGCGTACCTCGCTTTCCTTGAAGAAGTTGAAAAACGTGATCACCGCCGTTTGGGCAAGGAGATGGACCTTTATTCGATCCACGAAGAAGCCGGAGCGGGATTAATTTACTGGCATCCCAACGGCGGGCGTATGCGTGTCGCCATCGAAGATTTTTGGCGGCAGGAACATTTCCGTAACGGCTACGAGATACTTTATACACCTCACATCGGCAAAAGCTGGCTTTGGGAAACATCGGGGCATCTTGGTTTTTACAAGGGGAATATGTACAGTCCAATGGAAATTGACAAACAGGACTATTACATCAAGCCCATGAACTGTCCGTTCCATATTTTAATTTACAACAACAGCGGGCACTCTTACCGCGATCTGCCATTGCGCTGGGCGGAACTTGGGACGGTCTACCGCTACGAGCGTTCCGGTGTTTTGCACGGACTCCTTCGCGTGCGCGGTTTTACTCAGGATGACGCCCATATTATCTGTACGCCCGAGCAGATGGAAAGTGAAATCCGCGAAGTACTGCGTTTTAGTTTGCATATTTGGAATGTTTTTGGCTTTAAGGAAATAAAGGCGTACCTTGCGACCAAGCCGGCCGAATCTGTCGGCGAACAGAGCAAATGGGACGCGGCTTTGGAAAGTTTGCGTAACGCGATAAATGCCGAAGGCCTTCCTTACGAAATAGACGAAGGCGGCGGCGCGTTCTACGGCCCCAAAATCGATATAAAAATCAAAGACGCTCTTGGCCGCGAATGGCAGATGTCGACAATTCAATTTGATTTTAACGAGCCGGAACGTTTCGACATGACATTTGTTGACAGCGACGGCCAGCGCAAACGTCCGTACATGATACACCGCGCGCTTTTGGGCAGTCTTGAACGCTTCTTCGGCGTCCTTATCGAACACTTTGGCGGCGCTTTCCCGGTGTGGATTGCGCCGGAGCAGGCTGCTGTTATTCCTGTATCGGAAATGTTTAACGATTACGCAAAAAAAATCGCCGCAGAATTAAAATCGCGCGATTTGCGCGTAACTGCAGAATTAAGCGATGACCGCATGAATTCAAAAATCCGCGACTGCCAAACACGCAAAATTCCCTATATGCTTGTTGTAGGTCAGCGTGAAGCGGACGAAGGCACAGTATCAATTCGTTTGCGTGACGGCAAACAGCTTGCGGCAATGAAAATAGAAGATTTTGACGTTTATGTGCGTGAAAAGATAAAAAGCAAATCTCTGGAATTGTAAAAAGGGATTTGATAATGGACAGGACAGTTAAGATTCTTGATTTTTTAGCAGCTAACAAAACTGTAAAAATTTCTTTGCTTGCCGAAATATTGGATGTTTCACAGGTAACCTTGCGCAAAGATTTGGATAATCTTGAAAAGCGCGGAATAATCCGACGCGCTCACGGCTATGCCAGTCTGGATGGCGCTGATGAAACGGGAAAAAGAATGGCGTTCAGTCATTCAATAAAACGAAGAATAGCCAAAGCGGCGGCGCAGACAGTTGATGAGGGTGAGACCGTATTGATTGAATCCGGCTCATGTTGTGCTATCTTTGCCGAAGAACTGGCCATGACAAGGAAAAATGTTACCATTGTAACCAACTCAGTTTTTGTCGCCAATTATATATGCCGTCTGTCAAATATTAAAATCATTCTTTTGGGCGGATATTTTCAGCCTGAATCTCAGGTTATGGTTGGGCCAATGACAGCAAAATGTTCGGAAGTTGTTTTTTCGGACAAGTTTTTCCTTGGAGCCGATGGTTTTGTTCCGTATTATGGATTTACAGGCAGGGATCATCTTAGAGTAGAAACCGCGGGAGAAATGGCAAAACGCGCAAAAAAGGTCTTTATTTTGACGGAATCGACCAAATTTCAACGTCATGGGGCGTATAATTTGTTTCAGCTTGATAAACTTGCGGGTGTTTTCACGGATGACGGCATCCCCAAAGAAGCCGAAACCGCCCTGCAAAAAAATAATGTTTTACTCAATAAAGTGCCTTTTACCGAAGAAAAGATAAGATGGCGTCATTTTTCAGGGCATACTCCCGTTCTACTTTCCAAAAAAGAAGGGGGATGAACTGAAATGTTATGTTTTTTCAAAATTTACTAATTTACTATTGGAAATTGAGTAAAAATTGATTATAATATGATTATGAGAACCTCTACAAACCGCCATTGGGTTTTTGGAGGTTCCTTTAAGAAAACCACTATTTCCTTATATTTTATAGAAGGATTTACCGTAATGTGGTTTTCTTCATTATGGTTATGAAAACATCTAAAAACTTAAGTTTTTAGATGTTTCATCATATGTAGAAGAAGGGTTGCTTTTAGGAGGTAGCATGAAGCGTTTTTTATTCACCTTAATTTTTTGTTTTGTCGGAATGACGGCCTTTTCTCAGGCGTTGGATGTGTCATATTTTCGCGGTGATTATTTGAAAGAGGAAGGCACATTTGAAGATCGCCTAAGGATACTGGAAGCGGTCCGTGACGCAAGGCTGACCGGAGTTGGCAGTTTTTTCCATGAAGCGCTGAAATATTTGCTTGTCCGTGGAGCGGATATTACTATAGCGGATAGATCGATTGCGGAACAATCCGCAGTGATCCTGTGCGAAGGACTTGCGGAAGAAAAATATGCCGATGCGGCCGGAGACCTGTGGCAGACTGTTGTTTTTTTTGATGTCGCAAGAGACAACAACGAAGGCTTTGCGATGCAGGCTGCTTTGATTGCCCTTGGGCAGGTTGGCGGTAAAGACTATACCCCGCACGTTATTCAACGCCTGAACTTCTTCAATGCTCAGACTTTTTCGGATGTAGAAACAAGACGGAGAGTACAGCGGGCGGTTACCGGCTGTATCAGGGCGCTGGAATCCTTCCATGATATTGAAGGTTACAAGCCGGTGTTTTTTGTTTATGTAGGCAGTTATGATAAAAACATACAGGACATTGCCTCTAACACACTTCCCAACATAGTTGATGATCCCGGTGAAGTAATCAGCGCTATTATTCGCGATCCTTCAAATAATCCACGTGTAAAGTATGACGCATGGAAGGAACTGCTCAGAACAAGGGCGCCTGGCGCTTCCAAGTCGAATGTTGCGGCAGTTGCCCTTTCAACAGGCTGGAACTATTCAACTACAGATGTTAATTTTCAGACAAATTTAAGGGAAATGAGGAAAGGCGCTATTGATACCATTCGCCAGTTTGGAGCTCCGGATGATTCGGTTTTTACAAATCTGGAAAAATCATATTCCAGTAATTTCATTAACAATACTCCTGACTATGACGAGATTCGTTTTACACTGAACGCGCTGGCGTCAATAAACAGCGAGCCGGCAGTTGAACTTCTCCAAAAGTTCCTTCGTGAACTTCATGACAGAAGGCGTAGCGGTCCGTGGGCCCGTAAGGAAAGGCAGTGTTTTGAATGGGTTATTTACGCTATCGGAGCCACCGGAACTCAATCTTCATCAATTAGGTTCCTTCTTACAACGATACAACGTGACAGCAAATATACTTCACAGGAAAGAAAGTGGGTTGAATCCACAATGAAGGCGCTTGGCATTAACTAATTTAGGTTAGTTGACATTAAAGCAGATAGCAAACGCTATCTGCTTTTTTTATACGTCTTTCAGAATCTCTAAAAGCCGTTCTTTATTTATCGATCTTAAAAAACTAGCAAGGCGCGGCCCTTGATCCTTTCCTATAAGCGCTTGGTATGCTGCGCCAAAAAGAATTTTACCGTCTACTCCGGCTTTTTCCGCGGCAGCGTAAACTGCCGAACTACATGCTTTGTCATCGCTGAATTCTTCAATCTTGCTTATAACATCGTCCCGCAGGATGCGTACAGCGTTCTTTTCCTCATTGGAAAGAGAGCGAAGATTTGCCTTCTCTTGTGCAGAAAGGGCTGATACTCCCCCTGCCGGCAGTAACCGGAAACGGAACTCTTCCGGTGCGCAGTTATCAACCCAGTATTTGGCGCATTCAGCCCTTGCCTTGAACGCGGGAAGCTGTTCTTTTTTGGGACCGCCGTTGTTAGCCGCTAAATCCGCAAGAGCCTTTTCAATGCCGCCGTCCGCAATTTGAATCAAGTTGCACAAATGGCGAAACGGAATCTGATATGGCGGATGCCTGTCTTCAAGACAGGGAGTTTTTCCGTCAACACTCACCTGCGAAAGTTCATAAATACGCCGCTCTTTTTGATAAGCCGCCTCATCTTTAGCCGCTTCCATCTTCCACGCAATACGTTCGGTTTTATCGTAGTCTTCGTAAATTTTAATAACGTCAAGATCAAAAGAAATGACAAATTCGGTATTTGGCCTTGTTCCCGCAAACAGATAACGGGCAACTTCCGGCGTATAGATTTTCAATACGTCCCCTATGGTGATCACATTTCCCGAAGAAGAAGACATTTTCCCCGAAAGCCCCTTTGTACCGATAAAGTCATAACGGAACGTAACAGGCGCGTCCCATCCGTACACATCCTTGCAGACATGGCGAGCGGTATCAAAACTTCCGCCCTGACTGTGATGATCCTTGCCTGCCGGCTCAAAATCAACTTTTTCGTGTTCCCAGCGCATCGGCCAGTCAACACGCCATGACAGCTTAATTCCCTTCGCGTTTTGTATGTCAAGTTTTTCCAGGTTTCCGCAGGAATTACAACGGTAGCTTAAACCCCAATCGCCGTCCCAGCTTTCAATTTCTGTTTCGTCTTTATTGCACTTCTCGCAAAAAACGCTGACCGGCCACCATTCGCCCTGAATCTTGTGTTCCTCATCGCGGAACTTATCTAGTATCTCTTTCAGCACATCACGCTTTTCAAGCGCCCTGCGTATGCCTTGCGCATAATGGGATGCCCTGTAACGTTCCGCCTGATAAATAAATTCGGGGAAAATTCCCGCGGCCGGAAGCGTACTTTCAACATCAACTTCGTGATGACGGGCATAACTTGAATCCCTCTCCCATGGGTCAGGCACCATAGTGATAGGGAAGCGCAGGTATTTTTCAAGCTCGTCCTGTTTTGGCATATTTTTCGGAACTTTGCGGAACACATCGTAGTCGTCCCACGAATAGATAAAACGCACCTTCTTGCCCATATCACGCAGCGCGCGCACGACAAGCTCCACAGAGATAATCTCCCTAAAATTTCCCACATGAACAGTCCCCGAAGGGGTAATCCCCGATGCGCAGGTATATGTATCTTTTTCGCCTTTTTCAAAGACAATTTTTGCAGCAGCTTCATCCGCCCAATGTCCGGTTGTTGTTTTCATAGTGGGTATTATAGTAAAAGGATGAAAAATTGGCAATGGAGCATTTTTAGCCATCAGAATAGTAATTTTTGTATACCATGTGTATAATATTTTATACTTTTTATGTTGATATTCTTATAATTTTTACGACATTATTCCGTAAGTCTATATATTGTATAGACTTATGAAAAATCATAGAATCTACATAACTTGGCATGTTTTTTGCTAGTATTATGGTATGGAAAGAGTAAGGCAATTAAATTCACAGACTTTCCCCGGCTTTGCCGCTTACTTTACAGGTTTTGTTGCCGGTAAGGACATTAGTGAATTAAAAACTGAAATTGTCAGAAAATCAATACACTTCCTTATTGCTTTAAGCCCTTTCATGGCTTCTATAAACAGGCCGCTTACTGTGCTTTTCCTTATGGCCGGTACTTTGGGTTATACATTAATGGAATATTTGCGTCTTGTCGGCGTAAAAATCCCTGTTATTTCTTCCTTAACCAGCATGGCTTCCCGGTCGCGGGATGTCGGTCATTTTGTAATGGGGCCTGTTACCCTCGGCTTGGGCGCTCTTCTTGCCCTGCTTCTGTATCCGTCTCCGGTAGCAAGTATCGCTATTTATGCCCTTGCTTTTGGCGACGGGCTTGCCAGCTTGGTCGGAAAGTTCTTTGGCAGATGGCGGCCTGCCTTCCTATGCGGAAAAAGCGTTGAAGGTTCATTAGCCTGCTTTGCCGCAGTTTTAATCAGCGCTTTCTCTGTTTCACATAATATGAGCATTGCCATTATTGCGGCCTTTACCGCTACTGTTGTTGAGGCTCTGCCAATTGAAGATTATGACAACTTGGCCATACCTGTAACTGTAGGTTTGGCAGTTCAATTTGCAAACTTTTTGTAAGCCTTTTTAAGACACAAATATTTTTCAAATAATACTTGACAAAGAGTAAAAGAAGGTATAGATTAGAAGGTAAAGAAACCAAGCGGGAACGCGAGGTGGAAAGAAACTTCAGAGACGAGTCTTTGAACAGC
>JAIRUC010000198.1 GCA_031254615.1 Treponema sp.
GCGTCTTTTGCGGTTTTATAATTTGTCCGCCTGCGTCCCCAATAGCCTTTTGCCAGCTTCAGTATTTTTTTACGGTGATTTTTTCTTTTTGAACCGTCTATCGCTCTTGACATAATTTCCCTCTTTTAATTTTTCTTATCCGTACGGTAAGAGTTTTTTTCTGATTACAGGTACGTTATCGCTGGACAAAATGCCTGCGTGACGCAGCCCCCGTTTCCTCTTGGATGACTTTTTAGTCAGGATATGGCGAAGATTTTGTTTTTTGTACTTTACCTTGCCTGTGCCGGTAAAGGAATACCGCTTCGCCGCGGCCTTTTTTGTTTTCATCTTGGGCATAAACTTCCTCTCGTTTTACATGGCCGCAAAAAGCGCCATCTTATTTTTTTGGTTTCGGACTTAGAACCATGGACATAAACCTTCCTTCCATTGCTGGCGGTTTGTCCATAACGTACTCGCCCTCGATACGGGAAAGCACATCCTTCATTACGTCAAAACCCAGTTCCGTATGGGCAAGCTCACGTCCGCGGAAACGGATCGTAACTTTTACCTTGTTCCCATCGTTTAAAAATTCTTTTATATGTTTAGATTTGAAAGCCAGATCGTGATCGTCGATCTTCGGCTGCATCCGGATTTCCTTTAATTTTAAAAGCTTTTGCTTTTTTTTGGAATCCCGAAGCTTCTTTTCGTTTTCAAACCTGAACTTTCCAAAATCTAAAATCTTGACTACAGGCGGAACCGCCTGCGGCGCAACTTCCACAAGATCAAGGCCTGCTTCTTTTGCAAGGCCTAGAGCCTGCGCGGTGGACATTATCCCCTGCGGCTCTCCCTCATCCCGGATTAAACGAACTTCACGCGCACGGATCTGCTCGTTTATGCGTAAATCTTTCTCCGCCAACTGGCCTCCTTTTACTATTGTGGTATTTTAGCAAATTTTAACATACTTTGTCCAGTATCTAGGGCAAAATCATGGTGCCGATTCCCTCGTCGGTAAAGAGCTCGATAAGGATGGCGTGGGGGATTCGGCCGTCGATTATGTGGGCTTTTTTTACCCCGCCGTCCAGCGCCATCGCACAGCAGTCTGCCTTTGGGATCATCCCCTTTGAAAGGATTCCGTCTTTTTTGAGGTCGTCCAATTGCAGTCTTTCCACGGCTTTTATAAGGGAATTTTCGTCTTTTATGTCCCGTAAAATGCCCCGGACATCGGTCATAAGCACCAGTTTTTCGGCTCCGATGGCGGCGGCTATCTTGGCGGCGGCAATATCGGCGTTTATGTTGAGGGCTTTGCCTTCGTCCGCCCCTGTCCCGTAAGCCACAGAGGATATGACAGGAATTGCCCCGGAGTCCAAAATTGAGGTTAACAGCGTTATATCGACTTGCTCGATTTCCCCGACAAGGCCAAGATCGTCCTCGCCCTGCATCCGGCGCGCTTTGAGCATACCGCCGTCTATACCGCACAGACCGATTGCGCTGCCGCCGTTTTTTTCGATAAGGGCGGCTATTTCCTTGTTCACTTTTCCGCACAGAACCATTTGAACGATGTCCATTGTCTCTTCATCGGTGTAGCGCAGGCCGTGTACAAAGCGGCTTTCCTTGCCTGTTTTTTTCAGCATTGCTTCGATTTCCGGGCCGCCGCCATGCACAAGCACGGTGCGGATTCCTACGCATGCCATTAGAATTATGTCGTCGATTACCGCTTTTTTCAGTTCGGCGCTTTGCATGGCGCTGCCGCCGTATTTAACAACAATGGTTTTATTTTGAAAGTTCTGAATATACGGAAGCGCGTTGACCAGAATGCCTGCTCTTGTCTCGCTGGAAAATTGTTCTTTCATGACCTGTAATCTCCGTTTATTTTAACATAATCGTATGTAAGGTCGCACCCCCAAACAGAGGCCTGTCCGTCTCCTTCGTGCAGGCTGACGAGTATTTCAATTTCTTCTTCCAAAAGAACCAGTTTTGCTTTTTCTTCGGAAAAGACGACAGATTCGCCGTTTTTGCACACAAGTACATCCCCTGCCCTGCTCGCGAAACTTACGTCCGTTTTTTCCGGACGGAAATCAGCGCCGGCGTATCCCATGGCGCATAACACGCGCCCCCAGTTGGCGTCCGCGCCGAAACAGGCGGCTTTTACAAGGCTTGAGGATGCTATTGATTTGGCAAGCGTTTCGGCATTTTTTTCGCTGGCGGCTCCTGTAACTGTTACCGTTACAAGTTTTGTCGCCCCTTCTCCGTCACGCGCCATTTTGCGGGCAAGCATGATACACACATATTCAAGCGCGGCGCAAAACACGGCGTAGTCCGCGCCGGCGGCGTTGACAGGCGCATTCCCCGCAGTACCGTTCGCCATTATGACAACCATGTCGTTGGTGGAAGTGTCTCCGTCTACTGTCATGCGGTTAAAGGAATGCGCGACAGCAAGGCGCAAGGCAGAATCAAGCGCGGCGCTTTCTATTGCCGCGTCCGTTGTGATAAAAGTGAGCATAGTCGCCATATTCGGATGAATCATGCCCGATCCTTTTGTCATCGCCCCAATCCGCGCGGGTTTGCCGCCTATTTCAATTTCTACGGCAATTTCCTTTTTGCGCGTATCGGTTGTCATAATGGCTTCAAGCGCAGAAGAGTGCCCCAGCTCGTCTGCGCGCAGGCTTTCTTTTAACGCGCCTATATTTTTTTCTATCGGGGCGACAGGCAGAGGTACGCCGATAACTCCGGTAGAAGCGACAGCGACCTCAGTGCAAGGGATTCCAAGCGCATCTGCCGCAAGCTGCGCCATGCGCTTTGCGGCGGCCATTCCGTCCTGCCCCGTACACGCGTTTGCGTTACCCGAATTGGCGATAATGGCGCGTAACTTTCCGCCGGCGATATTTTCCTGACTGACAATAACGCTTGCGGCCTTTACTTTGTTTTTTGTAAACATTGCCGCCGCGTTACAGGTTTTTTCCGAGTAAATAAGAGCCAAATCTTTTTTTTGAAAACTTGCCTTGATTCCGCAGCGGATACCGCCGGCGGAAAAACCTTTTGGCGCGCAAACTCCGCCTGAAATTTCTTTCATACCTATTTCCTAAAACAGCGCCGGTATCGCTTCAAGACCGGCTTTTTCATCATAGTTAAACAAAATGTTCATGTTTTGAACCGCCTGCCCCGCGGCGCCTTTCATCATGTTGTCTATTGCTGTAGTAACAATCAAAGTGGAACCGTTTATGTCCAGATGAACGGAGATGTCACAGAAGTTGGACTGGCGCACCCGGTTAGTTGCGGCGGTAAGACCGTATGGCAGTATTCGCACAAAAGGTTCATCCTTATAAAAATCTTCGTAAAGTTTTCGGATTTCGGCTGCCTTTCCTTCATTTTTTGCCTTAGGCGGCATTAAGTTATTTAACGACTCTTCGCGCCATTCTGCAGAGAGAGGAATATAAATCGTACTGAGTATACCCCTGTTCATGGGAGCAAGATGAGGCGTAAAAATCACCTGCGGCGCAGGGTTGTTCCCCTCTGCCGCCATCACCGCAAGGTTACGCGCTATTTCCGGCGAATGTCTGTGAGACGCAATTCTGTACGGTGCAACAGAATCTGCACATTCGGGATAATGGAAAGCCCGGGCCGGTTCTCTGCCGCCGCCTGTTACGCCGGACTTGGCATCTATGATTATAGGTCCCTCGCCGACAATCCCTTTTTTTAAAGCCGGAAATGCTCCAAGGGAGCTGCCTGTGGGATAACACCCGGGATTACCAATGATCAACCCTTTCTTGAAAAGACCCTTTATCTTATGCCTGTTAAGCTCCGGAAGACCGTATACGGAGTCTATGTGTAATTCCGGATATTGATACTTTTTTCCGTCATACCACGCGGTGTAAATATCCTCATCATCAAAACGGAAGTCGGCAGAAAGATCGATGAAAGATTTTTTTTTCTTTATACAGCCGGCGGCATATTTTTCTCCTATCCCGTGCGGCAACGCGGCAAAGACTACGTCGGAGGCGGCAATAACTTCTTCGGCTTTCAGGAGTTCGCAGGAAATTCTGTTCAAAAAATTAGGATAGATTTCTTCGATTTGATTCCCTTCAAAACTTACCGAGGAAAGATACAATTCTTCAACTTTTGGATGCCCCGAAAGGAGCCTGACCAACTCGGCGCCGGCATAACCCGTAGCGCCGATAACACCGGCTTTCATGGGTTAATTATGCACATTAGCGGGGGGAGTGGGAAGTAGTTAACAGTGAGCAGTTAATAGTGAACAGTTAGCGAGGAACGGTAGTGAAAATGAGCAATGTTGTTTAAATCAGACTCAGCGTGATGTTAACACGACCAGACTGATTTCATTGCTCATTGCTAATTGCTCATTTGATAAACAGAGCTCCGCTAATCACTGCCGCGGCCGGTATCCCTATCAGTGTAAAAGTCCTCCAGAACTTTGAGTTTTGTTCGTATTTCGCTGATAAAGCTGACTGCTTCTTGTAGGTTTCTGACATTGCTCCGGCGGCAGTGGGCTTCCGTTTCGCGCTTAACGCGCTACGCTCGCGAACCTTCGGTTCGACGCCCCCTCGCCGCCTACGCTGCTGAGCCCGCAGAACTCAGGGGCGCACCAAACGGAAGCCGACAGAGTCGAACCCGTAGTACGGGTTGCCGTGGATCCGATAGGCCGAACGGACGCCCTCCGCCGAATTGCTCCAACTCCCGCCGCGCCCCACACGGATAGCGCCAGAGACCGCCCCTGTCGGGTCAGTCTGCGGCCCGCTTGGGTATTCATCATACCAGTCCCAGCACCATTCCCATACGTTCCCGCTCATGTCGTATAACCCCAAGCCGTTTGCTTTCTTCTTCCCCACTTCATGTGTCTTACCCCCACTGTTGTTTCCGTACCACGCAACCTCGTCGGCCATATTACTCCCGGAATAGGTATACTCTTTCGGCGTTCCTTT
>JAIRUC010000222.1 GCA_031254615.1 Treponema sp.
CCTCCGTGATGAGTTCAACAGCATTAAAAAAACATGTTTCACCCCCCCCCCCCCATTCGCTACAGCGGGAAAGGCTGCTTATGTTTCACAATAAATTAGCTTCCCTTAAGTTTCTCGACCCCGCCTGCGGTTGCGGAAACTTTCTGGTTATCAGTTACAGGGAACTGCGCCTTTTGGAAATTGAGGTGCTGGAACTGCTTTTGGGAAAAGAGCAAGTCCTTGACGTACACAGCGAAATCAAAGTCAATGTCAACCAGTTTTACGGGATAGAGATAGAGGAGTTTCCGGCGCAGATAGCGCAGGTTGCCTTATGGCTGGTAGACCACCAGATGAACCTGCTTGTCCGTGAACGTTTTGGGACTTATTATGTTCGTATACCCCTTACCGCCACAGCTTCGATTCATCATGCCAACGCTTTGACAACTGATTGGGAAAGCGTTGTTCCGAAGAGCGAACTCAATTATATATTGGGCAATCCGCCGTTTTTGGGCAAAAAAGAACAATCAAAAGAGCAGAAAAATGAACTTTTACAAATATTTGAAAAGAAATCTTCTAAACTTGATTATGTAACCTGCTGGTACAAAAAAGCGGCGCAGTATATTAAAGGAACGGATATTGAAGCTGCTTTTGTATCGACAAACAGTATTTGTCAGGGTGAACAGGTTCCGCTTTTATGGCCTGAACTTATAAACAAGCATGGTATAAAAATAAATTTTGCTCATCAGACGTTTAAGTGGAGTAACGAGGCAAGAGGAAAGGCGGCTGTTCATTGTATAATTGCCGGTTTTGGGCAAAATGAAAGGGCGCAAAAAAAACTATATGTATATTCTGAAGTTTCAGGCGAACCTGTTGAAATAAAAGTTGATAAAATAAATGCCTATTTATTGGCCGCAGATAATGTTTTTATTAATGCGAGACAAAAACCAATTTGTAATGTTCCTGATATTTATTATGGAAACATTCCAATTGATGATGGCCATCTGATATTAGAGGAAGCAGAATATAAGTCGCTGATTAAAAAAGAGCCGTTTACAAAAATGATGTTACGTCCATATTACGGCGGTTATGAATTTTTGAACAACAAAAAAAGATATTGTTTGTGGCTTGAAGATATTAGTCCTGCGCAGATAGCTAAATCGCAATTTGTAAAGGACAGAATTGAAAAGACAAAAAAATTCAGGTTATTGAGCAATCGTGAAGCTACGCGCGAATTAGCCGCAACACCATCTCTTTTTGGCTACAGAATGAAATTGCCTGTTTCTGATTATCTGCTCATTCCAAAAGTATCATCCGAAAACCGGCTATATATCCCGATTGGTTTTATGAAACCCGAAAACATTACCAACGGCAGCGCCCTCATAGTTCCAAACGCCGGATTATACGAATTTGGTATACTGACTTCTGTAATGCATATGGCATGGATGCGATATGTCTGTGGAAGACTTGAAATGCGCTACCAATATTCAGCTTCACTTGTATACAATAATTTCCCGTGGCCATCACCAAATGAAAAGAAAACAGATGCTATTATAGAAGCCGCTCAAGTAATATTGGATACCCGCCTGTTATTTCCAGACAGTACCCTTGCTCAATTATATAATTCTTCAACCATGCCGCCTAAACTGGTAAAAGCCCACCAAAAACTTGACAAAGAGGTAGAAGCCGCCTATGGCCGCTCTTTTAATGATGACAGCCAGCGTGTGGCGTATTTGTTTGAACTGTACCAAAAGTTGAGCGGGGAGTTGTTTGTTGAGGGGAAGAAGAGGGGTAAGGGGAGGAAGGGTAGAAATGTTGCCTTGTGAAAAATATGAGGAGAGCCGCCATGCCATGTAAAACACTACAAATCCGTAACAGTACCGCCGAATTTCTCATATTCACCAAACAAGCCGGAGAAAACGGCATAGAAGTCCGTGTGCAGGACGGAACAATCTGGTTAAGCCAAAAACTTATGGCAGCTCTGTTTGATTGTTCTACTGATAATATATCCCTGCACCTCAAAAACATATTTGCCGAAGGGGAATTGAATGAGATTTCAGTTACCGAGGATTTCTCGGTAACTGCCACCGATGGGAAAAATTATCGTACCAAACATTACAGCCTTGATGCCATAATTGCTGTCGGTTATCGGATTAACACCAAACGGGCCACCGCTTTCCGGCAATGGGCCACGGCAGTTCTCAGGGACTATGCGCTGCGGGGTTATGTCATAGATCGAAAGCGTATGGAAAACGGCGCTTTTCTTGATGAAGATTATTTTGAACACCTCCTTGCGGAAATACGGGAAATTCGTCTTAGCGAGCGCCGTTTTTATCAAAAAATAACTGATATCTATGCCACCGCAATGGACTATAACAAAAATGCCCCTGTTACAAAGGAGTTTTTTGCCAAGGTTCAAAACAAAATGCACTATGCTGTTCACGGACACACCGCCGCCGAGGTAATTTATGAACGAGCCGATGCCGGCAAAGATCACATGGGATTAACTTCATGGGAAAAAAGCCCGCAGGGAAAAATTGTCAAAACAGATGTCGCTGTCGCTAAAAATTATCTGACCGAGGCCGAACTGGAATCTTTGGGACGTATTGTCAACGCCTATCTTGACTTGGCGGAAGACCGGGCAAAGAAACATATCCCCATGACTATGGAAGATTGGGCAAAACGTCTTGACCGCTTCCTTGAAGCCGATGACAGGTCGATTCTTCAAGACTCAGGAAAGATAAGTGCCCAAATAGCAAAGAAATTTGCCGAAAGCGAATTTGAAAAATACCGTATCATTCAAGACCGTTTATTTGAATCCGATTTTGACAGGGAAATAAAGAAAATTGAGACAATGCAAACAGAGGCAGATTAAAAATTATGAATGACATAGCAAGAAACCCGGAATATGACGATCTCCTTACTCTAATCCAAAAGCTTGAAACAGAATTGGCTGAACTTGTGCATGATCGGGATAAATTACTTTACCATGTATGTCCAAAGTTGCAGACCGAATATATGTTAAAAATTGGAAAACTTGAATATGCAGTTTTTGAATATCAATGTAAGATTTTGCGAATCAAAAGAAAAATTGATATTATTCAAGCTTTTTTGAACAAGGAACAATCATATAACATCGCTGAGATAGAAAAACAATTGGATAAAGAATACCAGGAATATACCGAAAAACTTCTTGAAAAGCAAAAAGAAATTGAAAGAGCGCGGCGAAAAAACGATA
>JAIRUC010000247.1 GCA_031254615.1 Treponema sp.
TGTACTCCGGATTTTTCTTTGCTTCTTCTTCCGGGGTAAAACGATTTTTTACCATATCCCTGTTTTGGTGGGCAATCATAGTCCCCTGCCCGGAAGAAATATCCATTATGTAACAATAACCGCTGGGCATACTGACTTTTAAATTGTTAACCAAAATATCGGTAAGGTAATGTATACCGTCCAACTGAGCAACCAATACCCCGATGATGGGAGCGTTGTTTTCATTGCTTTGGTAAATAGGCGCCGCAAACATAAACACCGGTTCCCCGGTTACGCGGCTGACAATTATATCTATATTAATTTCGCCTTTCATTGCCTTTTTAAAATAATCGCGGTCGGCTCCGTTGCTGACATCGTTGGTAACCACGGCGCGGTATGTGCCGTCCGGAAGCATTAACCCCAATTCCATGACTTCAAGCCGTTCAACTTCGGACAGTAAATCCCCCCTGACAATATCCCAGTTCAAAGTGCGGATTCTGGGTCTGTTGGCGATCTCATAGAGTATATTGGCTTCTCCGTTGAGATAGGTATCCATAATTTTCGCGTTTGCCTCGTTCTCGGCAAACAACGCGTTAACAACTGAATTTGTCAGTGTCGAGGTACTGATCCTCAGCGCAAACAGTGCTATGGCGCCTGACGTTGCCAACACAACGAGCCCGATAAGTAGTGGAACCCTTACGCTTAATTTCATTTTAATTCTCCTTTTGTTTTAATGAAAATGATAAGCCGATCTGATTTTTTATAAGGAAATAAAATTTGAGTTGTAACAACATAATTTAAACCCTCATATGATTATTTTCCATTTTTTGGCTGATTTTGTCAAGTGGGGTAAAAAACTGAAATTTCCACCATTTTCGGACAAATTAACCATGATTTTCTTAAGTTTATTATACTGAAAATGCAGTGAAGGTGGGGAAGCATATACGGATGCCTGTTATATGAAGTGGGGGCGTACATTATTGTTCTCTACTTTAATGCTCCTTTCAACTGGTGTGCAACAGATAAAAACAATTCTGTTAAAAGAGGATCAAAACTACTGCCTTTTCCATCACTAATAATTTTTATTGCTTCCTCATGGAGAAAAGGCTTTTTATACGGCCTTGCGGAAAGCAAAGCGTCATAAACATCAATTATTGCCATTAATCGTGCAGGAAGCGGAATCTTTTCGTTGGAAATGTTGTATGGATAACCGGTTCCATTCCATTTTTCATGATGATAGACAGCGAATATAAACGCATAATCTAAAAACTCACTTTCACCGGTCTTTTGTTGAATTTCCTTAATTATATCTCCACCAAGAAGAGTATGTCTTTTCATTGTTTCAAATTCAACATCGGAAAGTTTTCCAGGTTTTTGCAGAATTATATCATCAATTCCTATTTTACCTACATCATGAAGTTGAGACGATAAAATCATCTGTTCTATATTCCACAAAGCTGTTTGTTCATGGTATAACTTTTCCTTTATTATCGCTTCAATAATAATCCTCATGTAATTGCTTGTTCTTAAAATATGCCCGCCTGTTGTATTATCACGGCGTTCAACAAGATCCGCTATTGTTTCCATAACAGCGTTTTTAAGTACAATAATAGTTCTTGTTTTTTCCTGTACCATTTGTTCCAAGTTGTTATTGTAATTCAAAAGCTCATCTTTTTGTTTTTCAATTTCCTTGTCTTTGTTTTTTCTGCTTCTTTCAAATACTAATGTGATACTCAAAACTAAAATATATACAGCAGCCATACGTAGTGAAGTATCCGGATGATAATTAAATCGTGAAACACCCGGTACAAAGAATTCGATACATACAATTAAAAATAAGACAACAGAATATATTATACCCTTCGCCATACCAAGCAATATTACAGTTAGCAGCGGATAAATAAATATAAAAAGAAATCCCGCTCCCTGTGCATCACCATTCCAAATAAGCATTATGCAAAAAAGACCGAAAGAAATCATAGATATATTAGCAGGTATAACGTGAACTACTTTTGTTCGTGAAATACTGAAACCGATAATTGCTATGAGAGCCATAAAAGAGCAGGCTACAGCATCAAAATATGAACCTTTAATTATATTTTGGATAATAAATATAATTAAAACAATAGAACCAAATATATGAACGAAATTCATAAGTATATATTTGATTATATAATCGGACATGCCTTGTCCATTAAGATTTTTTTGGGCTTGTTGTTTTGATGATATTTTACCGGAAGTGAATATATTTAGAAGTAACGTTTTAAATTTATTTATTTTCTTCATAATGTTTATTGTATTATCTTATTATTATTTTGCCAATATTATAATAAATATTTCCAACCAAATTAGCACACATTTTTTAGCTATAGTCAGGTATATGAAGGGTATAAAGGCTTTTTGGGGGACAAATATCAAGTTTGGTAAAATTGACAACCATATTGATGTGGAATTCAATGCCGTTGCAAAAAACCAAAAATAAAGGTAATATCGTTATAATGGAATTTACTCCAAAAAGAAAAATTCTGCTTCTCTCTCTGGCAGCCTGCATTGCCTTTTCGGTTGTTTTTACTGTAGACCTGACCGCCGCCAGCCATGATCATATCTGCAGCGGAGATGACTGTCCGGTTTGTTTATACATCGAAATGGCGCATATTTTTCTTAAAACTATCAGGCTGGCGGTAATTGGTTTGTTTTTGGCGCTTTGTTTGGCGTTCTCTGTTCAAAATCATAAAAAATATGCCGGATATGCCGCTTATCTCCTTTCCCCGGTTACGCTCAAAGTCCGCTTCAACTCCTGAATTTTTTGTGTAACAAAGAAAATTTATCACATTTATTTTCAAGGAGGATAATTTGAAAAAAACAATTTTGATATTTATAATGATTGCCGCAGTCCTTTTAGGAATCAGCGGCTGTAAAAAAAATAAAACCGTTACGCGAAACGCGGACGGTAAAATCAATGTTACGGCGACGATTTTTCCACCCTATGATTTTGTCCGTCAAATAGCGGGAGACAAGGTAAACCTGTCCATGCTGCTGCCGCCCGGAGCGGAAAGCCATTCCTTTGAGCCTTCGCCAAAGGATATAATCACCATTCAGAACAGCGATATTTTCATTTATGTTGGCGGCGAATCGGACAGTTGGGTAGACAGGATTCTCGATTCGATGGATACGGACAAAATCAACATTCTCGCCATGATTGACATGGTTGACGCAGTTGAAGAAATAATTGTCGAAGGCATGGAGGAAGAGGAAGATGAGGGAGAAGAAGTTGAGTACGACGAACATGTCTGGACTTCTCCCCGTAACGCGATGCTGATTGTCGTAACAATAACTGAAGCGCTGAGCGAAGCTGATCCTGCCAACGCCGGTTTTTATCTGCAAAACGCATCGGCTTACATTGAAGAACTGGCGCAGCTTGACGCCGCTTTTAATGAAGTAACCGCCGGAGCAAAACGAAACACTATCGTTTTCGCCGACCGTTTCCCCTTCCGTTATTTTGCAGACAGCTACGGCCTGTCCTACTTCGCCGCTTTCCCCGGCTGTTCCACAGAAACCGAGCCGAGCGCGGCCACTGTCGCTTTTTTAATCAACAAGATCAGGGCTGAAAAAATTCCCGTTGTGTTTCACATCGAGCTTTCCAACGAGCGGATGGCAAATACCATAAGCGGAGAGACCGGCGCGAAAAAACTTCTGCTGCACGCCTGCCACAATATCACCAAACGCGACTTTGACGCAGGGCTTGGCTATCTTGATCTTATGCGCAAAAATGTTGAAAATTTACGGGAGGCGTTACACTAAATGCTGATAGATTGCCAAAACCTTTCATTTGGGTATGACGGACACATAACTGTCCATGATCTCAATTTTTCCGTGGCGGCCGGGGATTTTCTCCTGATTGCCGGAGAGAACGGCTCCGGTAAATCCACACTCATCAAAGGCCTGCTGCGGCTCATTAACCCAATGGAAGGGGCAATCTGTTTCAGTTCTGATTTTAAACAGCGCCAAACCGGTTATCTTTCCCAGCAGACCGCCGCGAAGCAGGATTTTCCCGCAGGTGTGTCTGAAATTGTGCTGTCCGGCAATTTGGGGAAGAAGGGGCTTCGTCCGTTTTACAGCGCGGCGGAAAAGCAAAAAGCGCAGGAAAATCTGCGTCTGCTTGGCATTACGGAGCTAAAAGACCGCTGTTTTCGGGAACTTTCCGGCGGACAGCAGAGGCGTGTCTTGCTGGCGCGTTCGTTATGCGCCGCGGAAAAACTTCTTGTGCTGGACGAACCTTTCGCCGGTCTTGACCCGCTGATAAGCGCAGAGTTGTACCGGCTGCTTGCGCAGATTAACCGCGAAACGGGCATGACTATCATCATGGCTTCCCATGACGGCGAGGCCGCCGGATGCGCAAAAAAAGTCCTGCACCTGCACAAGCGGCAGTTGTTTTTCGGCGGCACGGAAGATTATCTGCGCTCGGAAACAGGCAAAAAATTTTTTGTAAAGATGAGGGAAGACGATGTTTGAAACAATTTCTGAAATGTTTAGTTATGCGTTTCTGGTGAGGGCTTTCATTGTAGGCGCGCTTGTTTCAATCTGCGCGGCGCTGTTAGGTGTAAGCCTTGTTCTGAAACGTTACTCGATGATAGGAGCTGGGCTTTCCAATGTTGGATTCGGGTCTCTTGCCATTGCAACCGCGCTGCACACTGCCCCATTGAGCGTGGCGATTCCGGTTGTGATAGCCGCCGCTTTTCTGCTGCTGCGCCTTAGCGAAAACAGTAAAATTAAAGGCGATGCGGCGGTTGCCCTTATCTCCACCGGCTCTCTTGCAATAGGCGTTATTATCATATCGCAGACAACGGGAATGAATACCGATGTATGCAATTATCTTTTTGGCAGTATACTTGCCATGAGCAAAACCGATGTGTATTTAAGCGTCGCCCTTTCAATTGTCGTGCTTGTTCTCTTTGTTCTGTTTTATCACAGCTTGTTTGCCGTAACTTTTGATGAAACTTTCGCAAAAGCTGCAGGAACAAAAACCGGCTTGTACAATATGCTGATTGCCTTTTTAACCGCTCTTACCATCGTACTTGGTATGCGCATAATGGGAGCAATGCTGATTTCCAGCCTGATTATTTTCCCGGCTTTAAGTTCAATGCGGCTGTTCAAAAAATTCAGCAGTGTTACCGTTTGTTCCGCTGTTATTTCGATACTGTGTTTTTTTACAGGTATTGTTATTTCGTATATATACGCAACGCCGACAGGAGCGAGCGTCGTACTTATCAATATAATCGTATTTGCGCTGTTTTGGCTTATTGAAACCTTATGCAATTCAACCGTAATAAACAAATACAGGAGGAAAAATTATGCGTAGAAGCAAATCCGCAGGAAGCAGCCTTATAATCGCCGCGGTTATAATAACGATAACCGCCTCAATTTTCACCGTCAGCTATATCAGTACAAAGAAAAAAATAGAAGACTTCAACTCCGTATTGGGGAAAGATGAAACGGTTAACTTTTCTCAGGTTATGCGAGCGCTCCTTAATGACAACAAATTCGGAACTACCGAAGAAAATGTCCGCTATTTGTCTATGTCGCCTAACAAAGGAGTAGTAGAGATAAAGGAGAAAATGTTTATTTCTCAGGTCAACGATGTTTACCTGAATGCCGAAGATTATCTTGGAAAGACAATTAAGCTCGAAGGGATTTTTAAACAGGAACAATATAGTGAATGGGATGATCCGTACCGCTTTGTTCTACGCTATGGTCCGGGCTGCTGCGGAAATGACGGCAATGTCGGTTTTGAAATAAAATGGGAAGACAACACACAGCCGTATCCCGATGACGATTCATGGGTTGAAACAACAGGAGTATTAAAATTTTATGGGGATACCGGATATATGCAATATTTGTACCTCGATTTGATTTCGCTTAACGTATTAAGCCGCCGCGGCGCGGAAATCGTATTGCAGTAAGGTCAATTTCCCCTTTTCTTCCGCCGCACCCTTCTGATGATAAGGCACGTTGGAACAGTAATTATCGCCAGTATCAGCAGGAGAGCGCCAAGCAGAATGAAAAATATTTTGTTCGGATTTTTCAGGAGCGCCGCAGGAGTTCGGCCGGTTTCCTCTATCTTGCGTCCGTGCAGCCGATTGTAGTACTCGGGTATTTTTGAAATACCGTCCGGGCTTTCAAACGACCCAAGATAATTTGCCAGTGCGGCCCATTCTTTCAGTTCAGTATCGCCGTCATAGACGATATGCTTTTCAAAATCCGTTATGGGATTGCTGTTTTCATCTTTTGGCGTAACTTTCAAAATCCCGAAAGACTGCGCCTCTACCGCGCCGAGCATCTGGCAGGAGTAAAGTCCGCTGACAACGCGGTACAATTTTTTATCATCTAACGCGGTCATTTTGCCGCCTGCATCTGCAAGACGGACATTTGTAACTCTGTTGAGCAGAAGCCTGTGGGGATTATAAGTATATGACAGACCCGACATATAAAGCCGCGCTTCCCCCATCAGTATAGAGACGGAAACGTCTATTTCAGCCGCGGTTTTCAGTTCTTTGCCGGTCAAATATATGCTGACCAGCGGGTAACCGGGAATTCTGTCCGGCCCGATGCCAAGGCTGCTCACGTTAAACGCATCGGCAACTGTGATTATTCCCTCTGTAAATGAGCCCCTGACAACGCCGCTTGGTACAACCGCTACGTCCACCTTGCGGTAGCTATCGCCTTCGGCCTTCTTAACTGCGGCTATGTATGAGTCGGAGATGAGATTGCCCAGAGTGTCCTCGCCCTGTACTTTGCCGAAACGTTCTATTGGTATGAAGCTGAAGTCAGAATACGCAAGCTGTTGATCAAAACTGTAACCGAAACGGGAAAAGTAACGGCTGTCCACCAGAGCGCGAAATTTCAATATTGCCGCTTCCAGACCTGCGTCTTTTTGCAAATCGCCGGAAATAGGTATCAACTCATATCCCGATACTTTATAACGATCTCCATCGCGGATAAGTCTGATGTGTCCTATGTTATATGTATATTCGCCGCATGAGGCAACCACTGTATTGCCGATAATGATGGGCGCATTCAGCTTCGTATGCGAATGGCCGCTGATTATTATATCGATATCAGGGACTGCCGCCGCCAGCAGTTCATCTTCGGACTTTTGGGGGTTGTCGTTAGTCCCGCTGTGGGATAAACAGATTATAATGTCTGCGGCCGCCTCGGCTTTTATTTTTGCAACGATCTCTTTTGATGTTTCAACTTGATTTTTAAAATACAGGCCGCTTAATGGCGCATAACTGTCGGCTTGCATGCCTAAAATACCAAACACTGCCGCTCTGATGCCGCCCTTCTCTATTATCATATAATCCGCTGTGCCGTAACATTCCAGCGCATCTTTAAGAGCGGCGGCGTTTACAGCGCGGCTTTCGTCCGCAAGGGTCCTGTCCCAGTCTATGTTGGCGATAATAATGGGCGGCAGGCGGCCCCCGTCCGCAATTGCGGTATTGAGCATATCCGTTAAACCCTGAGTGCGGTAATCGAATTCGTGGTTTCCGAGTGTAGTTGCCTCAAAGCCCATAAGCCCCATCAGGCGCAACTCAGCAGCTTCTGCGGAAAAAATTGTCTGATAAGGCGTACCCATCGCAAAATCGCCGGCGTCAAGCAAAAAGGAATCCGGGTAACTGGCTATGATATTATCGATGGCGGACTTCATATATGCGAAGCCGCCACGCTGCGCAGCTTTGCCGTTCTCCATGTAACGTTCGGCATCAAAATGCGAGTGCATATCGTGCGTGAATATTACGGAGATTTCCGCGCTAGGTGATTGTGCAGGCAGAAGTACAGTTACAAAAACTGCCATCAGCAAAAATACTGCGGCAGTTTTGACGCTTTTCATTTTTTGAAAAAAACTGATTGATGATTGTGTGTATGTCATTTTTAATCCTACTCTTTTTTATTGGCGCTGTTTATCCCGTTTTCCCAGTTTTCTATGTGTTTCTTTATCGCCGTAAAACTTTTTTCGCTCATGGCGTGTTCCATTTTACAGGCGTCGTTTACCGCGGTTTTTTTATCCACACCCAGAAAGATAAGCCAGTCGGAAATAGCAATATGCCGCTCATACATCGTCTCCGCAATTTTGCGCCCCTTGCCGGTGAGCGTTATATAACCGTCTTCGTCGATTGCAACGTACCCTTTGTCACGGAGGTTTTTCATGGCAACACTGACGCTCGGCTTTGAGTACTCCATTTCGTTGACAATATCAATTGAGCGCACCCCGTTCCCCTTGAGGTTTAAAACATGAATTGTCTCCAAATACATTTCCGCAGATTCATGGATACTCAAAATTCCGCCCCCTTGCCGGTTTTCTTCGCTGTTTTCTACTATATATGGTAGTACAAAAACAACCTGTGTAGCAACAAAAATCTTCCAAAAACAAGAGCCCAGAGAATTTCAACAACCCCGCCCTAAAAGGATGAAGCCCATACCATGCGCCCATTCGCGAACCTCATATAACCGCTATTCTGGCGGTTTTTTGGCCTACCCCTACATTTGTAGGATACGAATTTTGACCTTTTTTTGCAAAACCCTACATTTGTAGGATATGAAAATTTGAGTCCGCAGTGGATAATTACTACCATGAAGCAAG
>JAIRUC010000252.1 GCA_031254615.1 Treponema sp.
GCTCCGACTGCGCCGGAAAGTTTACCTTTCAAATCATGAGACCGCTTTTCAATTTCAAGAATTGACTTTCCAAGCCGCGAAACATATTCGGCAAAGGCGAATCCAAGCGTGATTGGGACAGCGTGCTGTCCGTGAGTGCGCCCAACCTGCGGCGTGTCCGCTTCCTTTTCGGCGAAAGAGCAGAGAAGCAGTTCCAGTTTTTTTTTTTTTTTTAGAACAACCTTGCGGGTAACGCCCGCAATGCGCCACGAAAGACTTGTGTCAAGAATATCAACACTTGTCGCTCCCAGATGAACAAGCGGGGCGATTTTTGCCGGGACTTTGGTTTTTAACACATTGACCAGCGCCCTTATGTTGTGGCGGGTCTTTTCTTCCTCCGCGTAAACTTCCGTAGGGCTTGCAGTACACTTTTCCAGTTCAGCCCTGAGCGCAGGAGTCAGCTCTCCGCGGATTTTCAGATGCGCGAAAATAAGGGCAATCTCCGCTTTTATACAAGAGGAAATTAACGCTTCTTCGGAAATCCACGGAACAAGGGACTGATAAACTTCTGCTTCGGAAACAGAGTACCGGTGGTCGATTGGTGATATGTTTTGAAAAATATTGCGAGCTTCCATATTCGATCATGGCATTTTTAAAAAATAATGTCAATAAGAATTATACCAACATGCGCGGAAAGGCGGGGCGCGTGCCGGGAAAACTTTGGAGGAGTCCGCCTCCGAGCCTCTTTCAGAGTCTCTACGGCGGGGAACGCCAAAGATGTTTTTCCGGCACGCGCCCCGCCTTTCCGCGCTGGCATATTTTTTGACATGCTTTTTTGGCGCACAGGGACTTGGCAGCTCGTAAAAGTGGGAGTGGAATTGTTGTCTGTGAGTGCATCGTGATAGTAATTTGCTTAGTCTAAAAACAGCAACATTGCTCATTTTTTCCCTACTCCCATATCTTGAATTTTTTCGCTAACAAGGCCAATATTATAGGGGGAGGTATTTATGAGCAGTATTACAATAACTTCCGGCAGTTTTCAATCTGAGGTTTTGGAGTCACCGGTTCCGGTGCTTCTTGATTTTTGGGCGCCATGGTGCGGCCCGTGTAAAATGATAGCTCCTGTTCTGGATCAGCTGGCGGAAGAATACGAAGGACGCCTTAAAGTCGGTAAGATCAATGTTGACGAGGAAGGCGCCCTTGCCGAAATGCACAATGTTTCTTCAATTCCCTCACTGTTTGTTTACAGAAACGGAGCAATGGCGGGCCAGAGAACCGGCGCCGCCCATAAACACGAAATCGAAGCCCTGTTTAAAGACCTTCTGTAAATTTACTTTGGTACATAACGTTTTGGATTATTAGACTTTCCCGGTGTTGCTCCGCTGCCCTCTGTTATGTACCAGCCGGCGGCGGTGTTGGTATTTTCCGCTGATTCATCGCGGCAGATGGTACGGGTATTGGTTGTGTTTGCGCTGCTTACCGCATCTGCCGGTTCGCCGGGTTTTCCGTCAGCGGATTTCCACGCGTCCTGTTTGAATAAGAATTCCGCGGCTTCGGCTAGATAGTCTTTTGCCCACCATGAAGCCGCGCTGTTGGAAATCATTACCGCAGCAAGAGCCCTGTCGTCCTGATCCAGCACATAAATTGCCGAAGCCTCTTTGTGTATCAATTTTGAATTTTCGGGAATCCAGAAATCCCTTGCCCCAGGCGAAGAGTTCGTCCCTCCTGATTCCGCCAAATTTGTGCCGTATTCATCTTTGCAGTCCGCCTCCGTCATGCGCAAATTCAGAACAAGGTATTCATCTTTTTTAACTTCAACGGGCAGAAATTCATAGATTGTCTGTTTGGCGGCATTGGTGTTACCGTGAATGAATACGCGCATCCCGCCCAGATTCCCTGCCGTAAGCGTTTTAAATTCGATGAACTCACATTTTGGCTTGGTGTTCTCCGTGCGAATCTCATTGATCACAAGCCGCGGCATTCTGTTATTCCTTGCACGGAACGGAATTAATACATTGATTGTGTTTTTGTCCGTATCTTCCGCCAGAATCTCGGCAGTAATCTCCATTCCCGGTTTTGGAATTTCATTCAACCTTACTTTTACCGTACTACCGTCTTCAATTGAAGCGACAGCAAGCGCCGGTTCAAAGTTTAAAAAATTGACTGTTACCGGCTGAGAAAATACGAACTCAATCTCATCCTCCGAAACCGCCCTGCAGCTCAGAAACAGCAGAGCTTTTGAACTGCCTCCGAACAATTTTGCGGCTGCCCCTGCCGCCGCCTCTCCCGTGGAACATGACCCAAGGACGATACAAGCGGCCAAAAGAACATAAATAATTTTCTTCATAATATTACCTCCACCATATATACGGCGCGGGCGTGCATGGCGCTTTACTTTGGAGAAAAAATGTAGAAAAATGTATGCCTAAACTTGGCAGCATGTAGCCCGCCTGACTGCATATTACCAATCCTCATGCATACATTTTGCCTCATGATCATATAGTAAAAAATCCTCGTTTATGCCAAAATGTAAACAAACACCAAAGGAGAGACACGTGTATAACCCAGTAGATTCAAAAGTAAATTTCCCCAAATTGGAAGAAGAAGTCCTAAAATTTTGGGAGCAAAACCATATCTTTGAAAAATCCGTATCCCAGCGCGACGGAGCGGACGAGTTCGTCTTTTACGACGGCCCCCCCTTTGCCACCGGCCTTCCGCACTTCGGCCACTTCATCCCCAGCACAATCAAAGACATCATCCCGCGCTACCAAACCATGAAAGGCAAAAAAGTCGACCGCCGCTTCGGCTGGGACTGCCACGGCCTTCCCGTCGAAAACCTAATCGAAAAAGAACTCGGCCTGAACTCAAAAACCGCCATCGAAGAATACGGCATCGCGAAATTCAACGAAGCCTGCCGCGCCTCTGTACTGCGTTATGTGAAAGAATGGCGCCAAACAATCACCCGCCTTGGCCGCTGGGTCGACTTCGACCGCGACTACAAAACCATGAACCCCGAATACATGGAAACAATCTGGTGGGTCATGAAATCCCTGTGGGACAAAGGCCTGCTCTACGAAGGCCACTACGTCCTGCCATACTGCCCCCGCTGCGCCACGGTCCTGTCCAACCACGAACTCAGCCAGGGCGGCTACAAAGACGTACACGATCCGGCAATCACGATAAAATTTAAAGTAAGGGGGGAAGTCTCCCCCCCGCTCCGGCCGCTTCGCGTCCTGCGCTTCCCCCCTCAGCGGGGACGCCTCCCCCGGGAGGCGATACCCCCGCAACGCCCCCCAACACATACTTCCTCGCGTGGACAACAACCCCGTGGACTCTGCCTTCAAACCTCGCCCTCACCCTCGGCGCGGATATCGACTATGTTTTAATAGAAGACCTTTCACCTAACAAAGAACATTTCATCCTTGCCGAAGCAAGACTGCCCGCTTACTACAAAAACGAAACCGAATACAAAATCGTCTGGAAGAAAAAAGGAGTGCAGCTTGCGGGAATGTCATACGAGCCGCTTTTCCCGTATTTCAAAGACGCGCCTAACGCCTTCCGCGTTTTCCTGGGCGACTTTGTCACCACCGATGACGGCACTGGCATCGTGCATACCGCCAACGGATTTGGCGAAGACGACGCGCGCGTACTCAAGGGGACAGGCATACCCGTCATCTGCCCTGTAGACGCTGAATGCCGCTTCACGCAAGAGGTAACCGACTTTGCGGGCCTTTTTGTAAAAGACGCTGACAAGGCAATCATCGAAAAATTAAAAAGCGAAGGCAAACTTGTAAAGCGCGAGCAAATACTTCACTCATATCCGCATTGCTGGCGCTGTTCAAGTCCGCTCATTTACCGCGCGGTCGGCTCATGGTTTGTCAGAATAGAAAAAGTCAAGCAGGATATGTTAGACGCTAACAGCCAAATCTACTGGG
>JAIRUC010000296.1 GCA_031254615.1 Treponema sp.
GTATAATCAATGACATCGTTAATCCTGTCTACCCAGTTCATAGGCTTATATTATAAAATATTTTGATAAAATTTCCGTCATTTTTTGTACAAAATTTGACGGATCGGGGGGAGGGGATGGAGGTTGGTTACCTCTGGAAGGGGGAAACGGCCAATATAGGGGTATTTACGGGTGATTTACAAGATTTCCTCAAAATCAATATGATTATAATATTTACTTTCTTTACTTATTTTTATTTCTTCAATATCAAATATCTTCTGTTTTGTTTTTTCTTTTATTATTGTTAGAATTTCCGGTTTTAATTTTTTTAAATCATTTGTAATAATTTCATACACAACAACCAAATCTATTCCAATATAATCATGTACTATTCTGTTCCGAAAATCCTTAATTTTTTGCCATTCAATATTTTGATATTCATGTTTTAATTCTTCGGTTATTTTTGAAACATTTTCCCCTATATTTGCCAATAATGTCAATGAAGCATTCAGATTCATTTGTTCATTTAATTCAAATAATTCTTCGGCATCATTTGTTTTTTCGGTATATTTCCATATTTTTCCAATATATTCTAAAATGTTTAACAAATACAATAAATCATTTTTCTTATTGGGTAACATATTTCATATCCCTTTCAGCGCGATACAAAATTATTGGATTTGCATATTTTTTTAGCATTATATCTACTTCTTTTGCAGTAATTTTTTCAAGATCGTTTTTTAGACTTATTAAATTTTTAACATTATAATTTTCTGAGTCAATATAAAAATCAATATCATTTGCTTTTTCTCCACGCGCAAATGAACCAAATACACCTATTCTCTCAAGATGGTGCTTTTCGAGCAAATTCTCATTTTTTATAGCCCTTTCCAAGGCATTTATTGTATCAATATTCATAAATACAATTCTGCAACATTATTTTAGTTTTATCAAGTAATTTTTATGTATATTTTTTAATACAATATTTTAGAGGTATGTTGTCTAACGCGTGAGTATACGCCATTTTAGCGGCGCATACTCAGCAGCGCATACTTAGAATTTCAGCACGGCAAGAATACTTCCAAAAGAGAACAGGCCGCCGGGTGCAAATACATCAATAGCCCCGTTACCATAGGCGTTTGAAACACCGGTAGTGGCTTCTACCCACGCGTTTTCTGTAAAGTTAAAGGTAGGGCCAATGTGGAAACGGCTGACAAATTGAGTGCCGCTGCCAATGTTGATATAATTGTCGTTATGTATCTTTTGCGTCCCTTTTTTATCTCCGTTGTCATAGTACACCCGATCAGTAGTTTCCAGAGTCAGCGCCGTAGCCTGAATCCGCGCTCCGGTATTCAGAGTAAGCCGGTTGGGAACAAGCTTGTACTGTAAGGCAAGCCGCAGATCAGGCCTGAAGACAAAGGTGAACGTTGAATCATTAAACCCGTGATTAATCAGATTGCCGGAAGCGTTCACGTCCATAGCGTTATCTTCGCTGCTGGTGAATGTTAAGGGCAGATTAAGTTTAAACTTGAGCGCCAGCCTGTCCTGGCTCCATGAGCCGCTGACAGAAGGGGTAATCAAGTTTGACATAAGAAATTTTTCATGATAAGGGAAAAGGCCGGGACTGTATGTTCCTTTAATGGTACCGGTTTTGTATTTACCGCCTTCCTGGTAACTGTATTCGTTATCGTAAAAGTTCAAGGTAAGCTGATAATCAAGATCAGCAGAGCCCTTAAACCCGTCTTTGTTGTAGAAGGTATACCCTCCAAGACCTGCGGCAAACACCGGGTCAAAGTGATTCGATGAATGATCTATTTCCGCACCGGAAGTACCGCCTGCTTTGTCTACCTTTTGATAATCACGGTTAAATACCAAGTCGACCGTTACATAGGGTCTGATTCCGCTTTTAGTCAGATCCTTCGCCATTGCCCAGGCAATCTGAGGAGCCATATACCCATTTTCAGACTGATAGTCATTATACAATTGGTCTCCGGTTACAACATCGCTCTCATTGAACGATTGATGGTTGGTACGGTAGGTAAGCCGAAAGCCCATATCGGCGATGCCGATTAAAACAGCGGCGTTGTTGACCGGGCCCGGCACAGTACTGATGGTATTGTAGACATTATAGACCTTGCCTGTTGCGCCGCCTGCCGGGGTAGTGCCAGGCACCTGTTCGGTGTAGTTGTTAGCAGGCGCGCCTGCCCACATATTTCCACTGTAGAACGCGCCGATGTAAACCTTGTCCGCTTTAGTTGCAAACCCGGTAGTAGCAATCATGCTGTAGGCATCGTCCCACAGAAAGGATACCATTCCAAACCATTTGTCAAACTTTACTCCGGCATAGGCGTCCGGTCTGATAAAGTCATCCGCGTTGCTCCGGTATCTTCCCTCTGTAGCTGTACTTTGGGGGGATGTCCAAAGGTTGGCAGGTAAATTCTGCGCCCACACTCCCGCAGCCGTAATCATTAACAACAATAATGCAAAAGTAAAAATCTTGCTTTTCATTTTAATCTCCTTGATTTCACATAATATGTTTTCCGGGAAGAAAGACAATAAGCTTTATCAATTTTTAATGCGTCTAACAGACTTTTAACACTGAATGATTTAACCAAATTTAAACTTTTCTCTTTCTTTCTTCTAACATTCGGCTGGTACTTATTTATTTAAACAACCAGAAGGTTGTAGCAGCCGGAAGGTTGTAGCAACCGGAAGGTTGTAGCAGCCAGAAGGTTGTAAAAATTTTTGAAGGAGAGAAAATTATGATGAAGAAAAAGATGAAATGGTCGGCGTTGCAGTTGATCGTTCTGGTTTTGGGCGTGGCTTTTGTTATTGCTGCGCAAGCTTGCGAAGGTGATGAGCCGGAGGGAACAGTTCCGGAAGCACCCCCTGTAAATTACACCCAGGAGCTTAATTGGGGAGTTTCATCTCAAGCTAGTGTGGCAACCCTTGGTCTGATGCCGGGAGATAACACAACGGAAATTAACCTTAACTGGTATTCCTCCGGCGCACCAGCCAACAAGGTTGCTCAGGTCAGGTTCATTAAGGGAACCCTTGCCGCGGGAACCAAGTTACTTGAGGGAACGGGGACCGTGGGTGAAGCAGGATCAACCGGCAATACCTCCCATAAAGTTACGGTAAAAGGGCTGGAATCCGGCTCAAGTTACCAGTACGCGGTGTCCAGTGACGGGACTAACTGGAGTGATGCGTACAATTTCAAGGTGCCTGCCGCCACCGGCGCATGGAAATTTGCCGTAATAGCGGACCCCCAGCTTACCAAGGGGAATGTTGACGCTAACAGCCGGTATCCTGCCGTTGGTACTACTACCGCCGCGGGTTGGGTAGAAACAATGCAGAAAATTACAGCGGCAAACGTGAGCTTTATCGCAAGCTGCGGAGATCAGGTCGATGCCGGCGCCGGCGATGAAGTTGAATACACAAACTACTTTGCTCCGGCCGGACTCAGGAATCTTCCTGTTGCCCCCACATCCGGTAACCACGACAACCACATGAACTTTAGCTATCACTACAATTTGCCCAATCAGCAGATATTTACCGGAAGTCTGGCTGAAACAACGGAGACAGCAACGGGGAGAAACTATTATTACCTTTACAACAACATCCTCTTTGTTGTACTGGACACCGCCCCCTATCCGGGCAACACCGATGCTGCCAGACCATACATTGAACGGTTCAATGCTACCCTCACAGCCGCGAAAGCCGCTAACACAGGAAAATACGACTGGCTCATTGTTCAACACCACAAATCTACCGCCAGCGTGGGAGACCATGCCGCCGACAGGGATATACAGTACTATGTAGAAGCCGGTTTTGAAAGGGTTATGTCAGAGCAGAATGTTGATTTTGTCCTTGCCGGGCATGACCACGTATACGCCCGCAGTTATCCGCTGCAAGGCTTGGATGGCGGCAAGGTCTCCTTGCCGGATAAGTCGAAATCTGGCCAGGATAATAAAGGTCCGAAGACGGTAACAGCCACCCCCGGTAAGCCTATCTATCTTACATTCACTACAGGCAGCGGGCTGAAATACTATGCGGTGAGCGCGGATAAAACATTTAACTATAACAATACTCTGTACGTGAAGGATAATACTGCCTATCCGTATATGGGAACAACAGGTACCGATGGTTCAGCCGATGGCAGTAAGGTCGGCAGCGTGTTTTATATGGCCGGGAATTTGCCGGTTTCCAATGCGGCGTATGTTCAGCCCTATATACCCAGCTATGCAACTGTTGACGTTAATGGCAAGAGCATAACATTCAAAACTTACGCCATCAAAACCGCCAGTGCCACGAGCCCCGGCGCTACTGAGCCTTATAGCTTCGATGAAAATACTCCGTATGATCAGATTACGGTAACAAAGTAAAAATAAAAAACAGGGCAGGGCAGGCAGGTTGTTGTTAATCTGCCGTCCTGTTTTTAATTTTCCAGAACAAGGGGTGAGAGATGGCTGTATGTTATTCGTCAATGTATCTTGGTTTTTTAATTTTCGGTTCTTTAATTCTTATTATGTCGTCAACCTAAAGTAACGCTGTCTCAAGGCGGCGTACACTTAGACCTTTCAGAACCGTGTACCTTTTTTGCCTGATATTTCTTAATAAGTTCTTGCTTTTTTTTCCGGTATATCTGCAAAATTTTCTTTTACGCGATAAACTAGGGCTGTCCGTTACTTTTCGGACAGCCCTAAAATCTACGGTACCTGTTCAGGAAACCTTATGCGCCAACTAAAGACAGAAGACTCTCCAAGGGAATAATGCTGTGAATAATCGTGTTTATATCTATCATATCGGTACCGGTAAAAGGTTGACTCAGGGCAGCATCCCTGAAGAATACGGGCTCACCGAACATTGTGGTTACATCAGCAAGAGTAAAACCAGTGGCTAACATACCTATAAACATATTCATGGGTACTCCCGTTGACGGAAGCAGGTTGGCTCCGGGCAGGAAGGCAACGGGAATCGGAAAACTCTCACGAACAGGGCCCTGCCCCTCTTCATAGGTTTTGAACGTGGCTGTTATAGCGGCGCCTACTTTACCGAAAAAGCCGATCGGCTTGATGGTTATTTCATAGGAAGTATCCGGCTGCAGAGTGTTATATGGTGTCTTGTGGGAAACAGTTGCGCGCCTTGGTAGCATGAAGTTTTCGGCTTGCAGGAGGATGTCACTTACTACATTACCCCCCACCTCTTTAATGGTTACACTATAGGTATAGGCCCCGTCATCAGGTCTTGTCGAGCTGTTGGTAAAGGCTTGCGGAAGTGTATATTCAACAGCCTTGTCCATTACTTTATCAAGTATTATTTTAGCGCCGGGTGCAAACTGGGGAGCGCTGGATGCCGCTATCCGCTTTGCTTCAAGGTAGGGAAAGTTGGATTTATCTACCGATGTATCAAATACAAATGTAGTGGGAATTTCTACATTCCAATAATTATCAATACGCCGTACGGTAACTACTGTACCCCTAACTTCTACGATCAATGCGGTACTGGATTCACCGCGGTTTGTGGGAGCCTGGGCAAAATCAACATCCACAGCGTTATCTGTCTTGCCCTTGGTAAGAAGGTGGGTACAATCCACTGCGGCGTAATGAACAGCGCCGCAGTTAAGTGCGGTATAATCCCCCTGCCAGATGTTTCTGGGGTCTGCGGTGGAGACATGGGAATGTCCTGAAAAAGTAACTACCTGAGAATACTTTTTGAACACATCATACAAATCACCGTCCCCAACTGCCTCCGCTTGTTTGGATCCTATGAGACCGGTACTAGCCATGGTATGATGAATGAACACAAAAATAGGCTTACGCGGGTCTTCGGCATTCGCGGCGGCAAGGCGTCCATCCAGCCATGTTTTGTGGTCCTTGTATGTGGTGGTATTGTACTCGTCGTCTTTGGTACTAACGGTTATAAAGTGGTATCCGTTGATCACTTTGTCATCTGTGGCCTTGGAACCAAAGACACTGGAAAAACGCTCCACCGCAGCATCCCCGGTGATTTGAAAATTATCGTGGTTACCCATCGACAGCAGGTTGTTTTTTGCGGTTGAGTACTGATTCATAATACTCTTATAAGTATTATACTCCTCCAATGTACCGTCCTCAGTTATATCGCCCACAGTGACGATTGCGTCCATTTCGGGATACAACAACGCGAATTTTTCATAGGCCCTCTGAAGCCTTACCATCGTTGAGATCCCCTCCAGCGTTGCGCCGCCGATGTGCGTGTCACTCATAACGCCAAAGATAAGACTGAGAGGTTCCTGAGGCTTGGGACCTGGATATGGTTCCTTAGGGTTAGAATCCGAAGACGAATCACAGGCTCCTAAAACAACCAAACAAACTAGAACACATAACAACTTTTTCATAGCAACTTCTCCTTAATCTTGAATTTAATAAAGAAAGATACAAATCCGATGTTAGACAATGATCAAAAATATATTAAATTTTTGTTTAATTAGGCAGGTTTTCACAACCTGCCGCCTTGGTTTTTGTTATGCAAAAAAAACCGCAGCCGGGCGCGGCTTAAGTGCCATGCGCCCTTTTGCGGTTTTCATAACTTGCCTTGGCTGTTACGCGACTTTAAACATAGAAACTCCCCGTACTAAATGAGCAATATTTTGCTTGTTTCTTTCGGTTATCTCATTTACTCTGATTATCGCCGTATTGATTTGAGTTGCTCCGGTGGCCATTTCGTTAATTCCTCCGGTGATCTCCTGGGTTACCTGTTCAAGATTTTTGCTTTCCTGTATCACTTCATGGCTGCCATTAAGCATTTCCGCTGATTCATTCTTAACCTGCCGTGTAATTTCGTTAAGCTGGCTGACAGCTTCCAGAATCTGCTTGCTGCCTTCATTCTGTTCTTCCATGGCCTTGCGGATATTTTCCTCCTGCTCCGATACGGTTTTTACGTCGGCGTCAATGGCTCCAAATCTGGAAAGCGTGTTACCTGTGGAATCTGTAACCTTGTCAATTGATCCTTTTATCTGTTTAAGTACTGTTTTTATTGTTTTGGACTGTGCGCCGGAGTCTTCGGCAAGTTTACGTATCTCATCGGCGACTACCGCAAAACCCTTGCCGGCTTCTCCGGCATGAGCCGCTTCAATTGCAGCGTTCATAGAAAGCAGGTTGGTTTGGCTGGCGATGTTTTCCATCACCGAGTTGATTTGCAGCAATCCTTCTGAGTTATGCGCAATTTCCTGAATATCCGTTGCCGCATTCTCCAGGCTTACACGCCCCAAATCGGCGGCGGATGACAACTCGTTTACGCTTTCGCCGTTTCTGACCAGCGTCCGGGTTACCGACTGAATATTGGCGAGCATTTCTTCAATGGCCGAAGATGATTGGCTCACGTTGGTAGCCTGCTGTTCCACTTGTTCATTAAGTCTGTCGATAGTGTTTGTGATCTGTTCCATAGCGGCATTGGTTTGGGTTACTGATGCGCTCTGATTCAGTACGCGGCTTTTTATGCTGTTAAGGTTGGCGGAGATCTCGTTGATTGCCGCGGCGGTTTCGGTCATATTGCTGGACAGCTCATTGCCGGTGTCAGATAACTCTCCCGCCTGTTCTTTTATGGTGATGATCAGATTTTTGATCTTTTCCAGAGTCTTGTTAAAATAACGGGACATATCGGTGATCTCATCATTTCCGCTTACAGGAATGGTACGTGTTAAGTCGCCTTCGCCTTCTGAAATATCCTTGAGAGTTTCGGCTACATGGACGATTGGTTTGGTAGTTCTGTTCAGTACAAAGTAAACAATTATCGCCGCCGCTAAAATAGCTATTATTGCCAGAATAATCGTAAACCTGGTTATCGCCCTTACTTCTGCCAGTATATAATTTTCCGTAACGCCGACCATTACCGTCCATGTGGTATCAGAATTGCCAAGTGAAAAAGGAATCAGTACCATTTCCAGATGAACGCCAAGAAGGGGCGCCCAGCTTCGCAGACTGAATTCTTTTCCTTCGGAAACAGCCTGGTTGACCTCCGGCCTTCGATCACCGTATTGTATCTCCTCATCAATCAGCATTTTTCCTACCCGATGAGGCTGGAAACATCCCAGAATAAACCCATTACCTGAGTAAATGGACATAGCGGTAATTATCTCATTAGCCTCAACGGTACCCTCTAACATAGTTTGAATCGCGTCGATTGCCAAAAGACAGCCCACGCTTCCTACTACTTCATCGGTATGGGAATTAACAATAGGAACCACCATTCTGATTATAAACGTATCTTTTCCGTTTACCTTTCTGGCTACCGGATGTTCCACGCGGTCTTTGTGCGCGTTGGGACCGGTAATATGTGCCATTGTATTTTCAATATCAAGGCTTGCCCGCCCTTCCATCCTGCCGGTTTCCTTGCTGTAAGTCATCGCGTACTGTCCGGCTGGAGTTGCTCCTGTGCGGCCGATATAACGTTGATCCATGCCGTCAAGAGCGTTGGGTTTCCAGATAGAATATATGGCTACCATCTGAGGTTCCGCTTCCAGTGTGGATTTTAACATATCGTCATACCGGTTACGCCGTTCTTCTGCCGGAATAGTCTCATAATCGCTCATGATATTCGCCAAAGTGTTCAGCGCTCTAAGATAGCCCTCTTCCCGGCCTTTCCAGAATTCGGC
>JAIRUC010000306.1 GCA_031254615.1 Treponema sp.
GTTTCTTTGTGGACGAAGTTCTTTTCGGCCGTTTAAGCGAAGGCGGCAGCGCCGTTGTAGACTGGCACGACGGGGAATATCTTATGAATGTTGAGGAAGACGCGCTGGAAGAGTCTTTCGCATAACGCCATGAGAGCTGGTCCGGACCCGGATTTTCCCTACTTAACCGAACAGGATCACTATTTCTTCCGCGATCCCAAAGAATGGGATGACAACATAATCGCCGTCGGCGGGAATCTATCGCCCGGAATGTTATTGTCCGCCTACGAGCAGGGAATCTTTCCATGGTACAATCCCGAAGACCCCATCCTCTGGCAGTCGCCCGATCCGCGCTGTGTGATCTTTCCCGATAAATTGCACGTCTCCGCGTCAATGCGGAAAATTTTAAAAAACGGCGTATACGAAATCAAGTTTGATGAAAACTTTGAAAGCACGATGAACGGCTGCGCACTGACAAAACGCAGAGGACAGGACGGCACATGGATTTCGCGTGACATCATCTCTGCATATACGGAACTGCACCGTCTCGGCTGGGCGCACTGTGCGGAAGCGTGGCAGGACGGAGAACTGGCAGGCGGCTGTTACGGCGTGCTGATGGGCAGGGCTTTCTTCGGCGAATCGATGTTTTCCGGAAAACCGAACGCATCCAAAGCCGCTTTTTTAAGCCTTGCAGAAGTACTCTTTGAACACGGGGTCGCATTTGTTGACTGCCAAGTGCCCACACCGCACCTGCTCAGCCTGGGCGGCGAAGTAATGCCGCGCAAAGAATTTTTGGCATTGTTAAATTTGTTTAAAGTTTCGCGTTAGCGGCGCGAAGAAATCCGCAATTATCTCCAAAAATATGCTATAATACCCCTACATGAGAATTGTCATGTTTACGGACGCCTATTGGCCGCGGGTCAACGGAGTTACAGTTTCTGTTGACACATTTTCCAGAGCCCTTATCAAGGAAGGCCACGAAGTCCTGATAGTCTGTTCACTCTACCCTTCCGACTACGATACCACCCTAAGTATTCAAAGCGAAAAGAGGGCGGATGATCCGCAGATACTCCGCGTTCCTTCTATGCCGGCTTTTGTTACCAAGGAAGATCGCATCGCAAAATTCTATAAATGGAATTGGGTGTTCAAGCAGATAGAATCTTTTAACCCCGAAATAATTCATATTAATACCGAAGTGGTTATCGCCGAATTCGGCTTTTTTTATGCCAAGGCGCATAACCTTCCCGCTATTTATACCTTTCACACCATGTGGGAAGATTACGGTCCAAATTATTTCCCAATGTTTCCCGCTGTTATCGTAAAGTTTGTGATTCGGGGTGTTCTAAAAAATATACTGAAACGATCATATAAGGTGATTGTACCTACCCCGCAAATTGATGCGGTAGTACACAAGTACAAACCCAATACCGACACATTCCTTCTGCCCACGGGAATAGACCCGGCCCTTTTCAACCATGAAAAAGTGGAAGTTGAGGCTTTTCGGGAAGCGTTTACAGTGCTCTTTCCGGAAGCCTATGGAAAAAAACTGCTCCTTATGGCAGGAAGGGTTGTAAAAGAAAAAAACATCGGTTTTCTTTTAAAAATACTTCCCGATATTCTCAAAAAAAATCCGGACACGATACTGGTCATCGTAGGCAACGGGCCGGATATGGACTTTTATATGAAAGAAGCGAAACATTACGGTGTCGAGGCTTCATGTGTTTTTACAGGTTATTTGGAGCGTTCTCAGCTTTCCCTCATATATGCCATTTCCGATGTGTTCGTTTTTCCTTCCCTTACCGATACTCAGGGTCTTGTTACCATTGAGGCCATGTTTTCAGGAACTCCCGTAGTGGCTATTGGCGCTTTGGGAACGCTTATGGTAATGGGCGGAGACAACGGCGGCTTTATGGTAAAGAACAACCCGGATGAATTCACCGCCAGAGTATTGGACCTGCTAAATAACGAGGAGCTGTACAGGCAAAAATCGGAAGAGGCCAAACTTCATGCCAAATCCTGGTCTATAGAGGAAATTACCAAAAAGCTCACGGGGATTTACAGGGAAACAATCACCTCATATATAGAAGATTACGGCAGATCCCGTTCTCCCGTATGGGAACTTATTATGAATAAACGCTGGTGGAAAATAAATAACAAGATTATTAAGAAAAAAACTAAAAAGAAATTACAGGAATTACATTCCAAAATTAAGCCCTTATATCAGCGAAAAATTGAAAAATAATATTTTTCCGTTAAAACAGCGTTTTTTCCTTGACCCTAACCGGAATTTTTATTATTTTTACATACATAAACAATCTCAAGTTGTATTTAGTGGAGGTATCAGGAAATAAAAATGTCAAAACATGAAGTACATGATAAAGAAGAGGCTGAAAATATAACCACAAACGCCGAGGTAGACGCAAAAGAAGCGCAAAGCGGCGGCGCGCAGGATGCACAAAAGATCGAGCCAAACAGCGCCGGAAACGGCGAAGAGCCGGTCGCAGAGCTGACTCCTGAGGAAAAAATAGCCGAACTTGAAGCCCAAACAGCGGAATTACGCGACCAGCTGCTGCGAAAAGCCGCCGAGTTTGAAAATTTCCGCAAAAGGATGAATCAGGAAAAGCAAAGCGCAATCGAATACGCCAATCAAAGCCTGCTTTTGGACATAATCCCGATAATTGACGACTTTGAGCGGGCGATTCAGGCGGGCGAAGCCTCATCGGACATGAACGCCTTTCTTGAAGGCGTAAAAATGATCGAAAAACGGCTGACCGGCCAGCTTGAAAGCAAGTGGGGCTTAAAGCGCTTTAATTCCGCCGGAGAGCCGTTTGACCCAAATATGCACGAAGCCCTTATGATGGAAAAGTCCCCCGATGTAACCGAGGCGGTTGTTCAGGAGGATTTTTCCAAAGGATATTTGCTGAAAGACAGGGTGATTCGGGCAGCGAAAGTAAAGGTATTAATGCCGGAAGATAAGTAGAGATAAGGGAGCGGGAATGGCGGAAACACCCCTATTCACCTCTCCCCGTAAATTCGATATATTTTAAATATGCAAGGAGTAAGAAAATGGGAAAAATTATAGGAATCGACCTTGGAACAACCAATTCATGCGTCTCCGTTCTTGAAGGCGGAGAGCCAATTGTAATTCAAAATGCCGAAGGAGGACGCACAACCCCGTCCGTCGTCGGCTTCACCAGCAAAGGCGAGCGTGTTGTAGGCGCGCCTGCCAAAAATCAGATGATCACAAACCCGGAAAACACTGTTTTTTC
>JAIRUC010000027.1 GCA_031254615.1 Treponema sp.
TCCGCAACCGCGTAGGCTTGTCACAGCTCAATTTAGCCCTTGAACTGGAAATTTCGACTACGTTTTTAAGTGATATTGAGACCGGAAAAAAGTGGGTTTCCGCCCGCACTTTGACGGAAATCGCCAAAGCCCTGAAAATAGAAGTCTACGAACTTTTTAAGCCTGAACAAACCGCAAAAGATGATATTACTATTGCGGTCGCAAAATACCTTAATGATGTAGATGATGCTTTTATCAAGTCCATTGAGACCGCCGTAAGACCGGCCGTTAAAAAATCACTGGAAAAAATGCGCCGTTATTATTCCAAAGAAAGCAAAAAATAGCAAGTTTGGTGTAAGATAACCAGCTTAAATCTCATACAAAAAATACTAAATTTTTCCTAAAATCATATTGACATTTTTAGTATAAAACTATATATTTATAATAGTTGAACAATTGTTCAACTATATGTTTATACAAGGAGATGAAAAATATGAAGAAAACCGCGCCCGTATGCGACTGCGAGGTCATCCACGGGGAACTAGTCAAGCGTGTCCGTAAAGCCATGCCCAAAGATGAAGACTTTTACGATCTCGCCGATCTTTACAAAATGTTCGCCGACAGCACAAGAGTCCGCATCCTCTGGTCGCTTTCGCGCGAAAAAATGTGCGTCTGCGACATTGCTGTTTTGCTTAACATGACCAAGTCGGCAATTTCCCACCAGCTCAAGTCACTGCGCCTTGCCAATCTGGTGAAATATAACAGACAGGGAAAAGTAGTTTACTATTCACTTGCCGACAGCCATGTAAAAGACATTTTTGAAAAGGGGTTTGAACACATCCATGAATAACATTGATAACAACGAAACAAGAAACAGAATAATTAAACTTGCCGGCGGAGCGGCCGTTTTAGCCGCCGCGATGGTTCTGGAAAAAATGCAGGCCTTTGATCCCAATGTTCCGCTTGCCGCATTTATAGCCGCGTTCCTTATACTTGGCGGCGATGTTATAAAACGCGCCGTAAGAAATATAGTACGCGGACAGGTTTTTGACGAAAACTTTTTGATGAGCATCGCGACAATCGGGGCGTTTTATCTGGGAGAGACCGCCGAGGCCGCCGGCGTTATGCTCTTTTATCAAATCGGAGAGTTTTTTCAGGAGATGGCGGTAGAAAAGTCAAAAAAATCGATTACTGATCTAATGAATATCCGCCCCGATTATGCGAATCTTCTAAAAGGTGAAAGCATTGAAAAAGTTGCACCTGACATTGTGCGTGTCGGGGACATTATTATCGTCAAACCGGGTGAAAAAATACCGCTTGACGGCATTGTAACAGAAGGCGCGTCCCTGCTTGACACTTCCGCTCTGACAGGCGAATCTGTGCCGCGAAATGCTGATGTAAAAGACATTGTTCTTTCCGGCTGTGTCAATCAAACAGGCGTGTTAAAGATCGAAGTTACCAAAACTTTCGGCGACTCTACGGTTTCAAAAATAATCGACCTTGTAGAAAACGCGTCAGGCAGAAAGGCGAAAACTGAAAATTTTATCACAACCTTTGCGCGCTACTACACGCCGGCTGTTGTCGCGCTCGCGGCGTTACTCGCTATTCTGCCGCCCCTTCTGTTCGGCGGCATTTGGCAGGAGTGGATAAGGCGCGCCCTTGTCTTCCTTGTAATCTCCTGCCCGTGCGCGCTTGTATTGTCTATCCCAATGGGATTTTTTGCAGGAATCGGCATAGCGGCAAAGCGAGGCATTTTGATAAAAGGCGGCAACTATCTTGAAGCGTTTAACAATCTCGAAATCGCCGTATTTGACAAGACCGGCACCCTGACAAAAGGCGTGTTCAAAGTTACGGCTGTCGAACCCGAGAACGGCTTTGACAAAGACAAATTGCTGGAACTCGCTTCCTGCGCCGAAGTTTTTTCAAATCACCCAATCGCGTTATCTGTCATTAATGAATACGGCAGGGAAATTGATCGTGCCGGTCTTTCACAGTATACGGAACAATCGGGATACGGCATAAGTGTAATTAAAGACGAAAAAACCATATTGGCGGGAAGCTCAAAATTGATGGAAAAAATGGGCGTAACTTACCGGAAATCGGAAAATACCAGCACAAAGGTCTATGTCGCCGTAGACGCAATATTCGCCGGCAGTATTACAATTTCTGACGAAATAAAGCCTGACAGCCGCAGTGCGATAGCCGCTCTTAAAGAAAGAGGCATTCAAAAAACAGTGATGCTTACCGGAGACGATCCTCAAATAGCGAAGGAGGTAGCGGACGAACTTGGCATTGACGAATTTTACGGCGGATTACTGCCCCATGAAAAAGTTGAAATGCTGGAAAAACTAAACGCGCAAAAAAAAGCAAAGGGCAAACTTGTCTTTGCCGGAGACGGAATAAACGACGCTCCTGTTCTTGCTATGGCGGATATCGGCGTTGTGATGGGCGGAATTGGAAGCGACGCCGCAATAGAAGCGGGAGACGTGGTGTTAATGACCGACGAAACGTCAAAACTGCTCGAAGCTATAAACATCGCGAAATTTACCAGAAAGATAGTAACACAAAACATTGTGTTTGTTTTGACGATAAAAGCGGTTTTCCTTTTACTCGGAGCCTTAGGCATCGCGGCAATGTGGGAAGCGGTTTTCGCCGATGTGGGAGTAGCGCTTCTGGCGGTTCTCAACTCTATGAGAATATTAAGGAGTCCGGTTAACTAAAATACAATTCGCGTAACAAATTGATCGACAAGCACCAGCGCTCCAAGGACGGCGGTGTAAATAGCGAAGCCGTAAAGCGATTTTTCTTTGATTATTTTTAACATCAGTTTTACGGCGAAAAATCCTACTATCGCGGCCGCTATGGTTCCTGCCAGAACAGCCGCTGTCCCTATGCTTTCGCCCGCTGTTGCCGCCCCGCCTTTTGCTAAATCTTTTACCTGCAGTACCAGCGCGCCCAGTATTGCCGGGATGGACAGCAGGAATGAAAAACGGGCGGCAAAATCGCGGTCCAGTTTGCGGGAAAGCGCGCCCGATATTGTCGCTCCCGAGCGGGATATGCCGGGAGCAATGGCGATTGCCTGAAAGATACCGATTACAACAGCGTCAAGCCAGTTCATGCTCTCGCGGCTTTTTTTGTCCGCGGCGCGTTTGGCAAGCTGTTCTGCGGTGACAAGTAACACCGATGTAATCAGGAAGCAGACTCCAAGGAATTGTCCGGATTCAAAAGCGTTTTCGATTAAGTCATTAAAGGCAAGGGCGGCAATTACTACAGGAACTGTCGCTAATATTAAAAATCCTGTAAGCGGTTGAATAATCTTTTTGAGAATTTCCCAAATGTCCTGCCATAAAACCGCGAAAACCGCCAATAATGTTCCGGCGTGCAGCATTGTGTCAAAAAACAGGCCGGGGGCCGTTATGCCAAATATTTTTTGCAAAAGAACAAGATGACCGGAACTGCTGACAGGCAGAAATTCGGTTAAGCCCTGCACTATTCCAAGAATGACAGCTGTAATTATATCCATTTTTTATTCCTTTATTTTGATGATGTTGACTGCGGTAACAGTATAGCATGAACTTTAATATTTTTCTCTTTCGCGGCGTTTTCCGACATTTCCTTTGTAATCTTACCCCTCGGTTTTGGATGAGGCGGAGCATCTCCTATAAGAACCATTATCCTTGATTCCGCTTCCCACGAAAGTTTCGTCGCTCCGTCATAAAGGGCTTCGTAAACAGCTTCGGGAATATCACCGCCGCCCCCTACCCGAATTGCGTTAAGATCGCGCTGAAAATGCGCAAAATCGGCTGTAAAAGGGATAATTCTTGTAAGATATGCGTCATAATAATCTTTAAATAAAACCATGCCTATCCTGAAAGAAGGGAAGTTTTTTAAAAACGATTCAAGCCCGGGAACAAGTTTTGCGCGTAACGGATCGATATATTTTTTCATGCTGTTGGTTGTATCAATACATATAACGATATCAAGCGCCTTTCCCTTTTCCTTATCAAGTATGGTTTTAATTAAATCTACCACATCATCGGTGTCTTTGGAATAAATCACTTCCCCGCCGCCGGATTTGGCTATTTCTGTAAAAGCGCTTAACGTCTCCGGTATGTAATCCTCTTTCGGCCCGCTTGCGGGAGGCTCCTGCTTTGCCTCTAACACAAACGGGTTGTCCCTGAAACCGCCGCGATAATCGGCATAAGGCAGGGCAAAGGTGCGGACATTCAGAAAAGTTCCGTCTGTAAGGTAAACCTCCCCGTGGCGGCCGGTTTCGTAACCGTAGTAAAGAACGAACGGAATATAAATATGAAAAGACGGTCCAAGCCTTGGGTGGTTTACAACTGTAGAAGACACAAGTGAATAAATGCGGCTTTCGCGCGGAATAGGCAGGCCGTTAAGGAGACGAACCTCATTTCCGTTTATGGGATTCCACTCGCCCGCACGGTAGGCGTAATTATCGGACTGCATGGCAGGGTCTCTTGTCGTCTCCGTTAAAAGCACCGAAGAGACGTCCGGTTTCTTTTTGATAAACAGATGAAATCCGCCGTCCGGCCTTAGTTCCAAAAGCAAATCGCCCTGCCCAATACTTAAATCCTGCGCGTAGAGGGAAAAATTGAAAGAGACGAGAATCAAAATTGATAGAAAAACACTTTTTTTCATTAGATAAATTGATTATCGACCTGTTGAAATCCCTGTTTTAGGATTTTTTGAACAGTTTATAGAATAATTTAACCAATTCGGATACAACCACCACGCTGAATGTGACGGCAAACAGCTTGAGCCACAATGAAAGCGGCAGAGGAATTGTACCGAAAAAAGCGCCGGCGTACTGAATAAACAGAATCTGCAAAACAAAAGTACACCCGGTGATTACCAGCATCAGTCTGTTTTTGAAAAAGTGTTTGAAAATGCTTTCTCCCTGAAGTTCCCGGCAGTTAAAGGCGTTAAACAACTGAAACAGAGCGAACATGGTAAAAAGAACAGTGTTCATCTGCTCCATCGATACTTTCAAATAATTGAAAACATACTGAGCAAGAAACACGACCGAGATAAAAAGCCCTGTGATGCCGGTACGCAAAAGCATGGCGCGCGACAAAATATTTTCGCTGCGCTTTACAGGCGGCCGCCTCATCAAATCCCCGTGTATAGGTTCAAGGCCAAGGCTAAGCGCGGGAGGTCCGTCCATGATGATATTGATCCACAAAAGTTCCAGCGCGGTAAACGGCGTTTTTAAGCCCAGCAGTATCGAGGTTAACACAACAACAACGGCAGACACGTTGACCGTTAGCTGAAAACTAATAAACCGCTTGAAGTTTTCATAAATTCCGCGCCCCCAGCGAATCGCGTTAACAATGGTAGAAAAAGAATCGTTAAGCAAAACAATGTCGCTTGCTTCTTTTGAAACCTCTGTGCCGGAAATGCCCATCGCAATCCCTACATCCGCGTTTTTCAGCGCCGGCGCGTCGTTAATTCCGTCGCCGGTTACGGCCGTTACATTTCCCATCTGTTTTAACAAATTGACAACACGCATTTTAATCCCCGGCGTACTGCGCGCTATAACCCTGATTTTTTCAAGTTTACGCGACAGCTCTTCGTCGGAGAGAACCTCAATTTCACGCGCTTCAACCGCGATGTGATCGTTGTCAAGAACGCCAAGTTCGCCGGCAATTGCCGTGGCTGTAACAATGTTGTCGCCTGTAAGGATTTTTATGTCCACTCCCGCAAGGCGGCACTGGTTGACCGCTTCAAAAACATCGGCGCGAAGCGGGTCAGAAATCGCGGCAAAACCGTCAAATGTCATGCCTTTTTCCGCCGCCTCTTCGTCAAAAGACGCAAGTTCTGCAAAATCCTTGTGCGCGAACGCGATGATTCTGCAGGCTTTTTCCTGCTTTAGCGTTATCTGCTTTTCAATTTCTGCGCGTTTTGTTTCGTCTATATCACATAACAGAAATATTTTTTCAGGACTGCCCTTGCTGTAAACTGTAAAGCCGTTTTCTCCTTTTACAATGGTAGTCATCTTCTTTTTTTCCGAAGAAAAAGAAAAAACCTGAACAACATCAGCACTGACGCGGCGCTCGCGGTAATTCCATCCTGTTTTTTTCGCCGCCGCAAGAAGAGCGCACTCGGTCGGATTGCCGATAAAAAGACCGGCCTCCCCTATTTCCGCCGTACTGTTAACGCAGATATTACTCAATACTTTTTCGTCCGTAATATCTCCGTTAACTGTCATTTTATTTTCGGTTAAAGTTCCTGTTTTATCTGAGCAGATAACATTTATACAGCCAACGGTTTCGGATGCGATTATCTTTTTTACAAGCGCGTTCTGTTTTGACAGTTTAATTATATTGAGAGAGAGCGAGACGGCGACAATGGTGGGAAGCCCCTCAGGGACAGCGGCGACAATAAGGACAATACTCGTAATAAAAGCGTCGATTATATTTTGAAAAATAAATTCACCGCGAATTGCAAAAGTTACAAGCTGAGAAATAAAAACCACTACCGCGGCAATAACGCCAAAAATGGTTATCATTTGCCCCATTCGCCCAAGCCGTTCCTGAAGCGGAGTTGTGGTTTTTTCTACGCCGCCAAGTTCATGCGCTATTTTGCCGAATTCGGTTTTCCCGCCGACAGCCGTTACCAGCAGTTTGCCAAAACCGCTTGTTATAAATGTGCCCGAATACAGCATATTGCGCCGTTCCGCGAGCGGGGTTTTTTCATCCACAAGGACGCAGGCGGAGTCTTTTTTCGCCGGGACGCTCTCGCCTGTCAGCGCGGATTCGTCGGCGGCAAGTTCCGCGCTTTCCAGCAGCCTTCCGTCCGCAGGTATTTTGTCCCCGGTAGAAAGAAGCAGAATGTCACCTGCTACAATATCGCGCTGATTGATCATAACAGCCGCTCCATTGCGCAGAGCCTTTACTACAATGTCTTCGTTGATTTTGTTTAACGCTTCAAACGCCTTTGCGCTTTTTCCTTCCATTGCTACCGTTATGCCAACAGAAAGAAAAATGGCGGCGAAAATGCCCGCCACTTCAAGAAAATCGCCTTCGCCGGCAGATACCATATTAAAAATGTTAACCGCAAGAGCAATCAGCGCCGCCATTACGAGTAACAAAAGCATCGGTTCCGTCAGCGATTGCAATATACGTTTAAAGAGAGAGACAGGTTTTGTTCGGGTCAAAGCGTTTACGCCGTATTTCGCGGCGTTTTCTTTTACTTTTTCATCTGTCAGGCCGTTATTTGGATCAACTCCAAAATGATTTGCCAGCTCGATTTTTTCCGCAAGATACTCAATCACAATTAAACTCCCAGTTTCATGCACTCTTTCCGGCGGGACGCGAAATACGCGCTGTTTTCCGCGAAAAGATTGTTTCCGTTTGTGTCGATGCTGACAATCAGCGGGCCGAATTCATTTGTTTTCATTACCCAAAGACATTCCGCCATTCCAAGTTCCGGCCAAAAAACATTTTCAATTTTTTCAATCTGGCTCGCGCCAAGAACTGCACAGCCGCCGGGGTACACGCAGTGAATTGCGCGGTATTCGCGGCAGGCGGCGGCGGTTTTCTCTCCCATGCCGCCCTTGCCGATCATAACTTTTACCCCTGTCTTTTTTATAAAATCCGCCGCCCATTTTTCCATGCGGACAGACGAGGTAGGCCCTATTGAGACAATTTCGTAATTTCCCCGCGCTTCCCTGACAATCGGTCCCGCGTGATAAATTGCCATTCCGTTCAAATCGACAGGCGGAGCCTCTCCCTTTTCCACAATTCTGTGATAGACTTCGTCCCTTCCCGTAACAAGGATTCCGGCAAGGTAAATTACGTCCCCAGTTTTTAACCCGGAAATGTCTTCGTCGCGTAACGGCAGGTTCAGTATTTTTTTCACAGCGCCGCCCCCGAATAAGTTGGCATTTCATAGGAGAGGTCTTTTTTAAAACGAATAATTCCGCGGCGAAGCGTATAACACGAAACATTTACCGCGCAGGCGATTGTCGCCGTATGCCTTGCCGAAGATTCAATATGCACACCCATTACCGCCTGATTGCCCCTCAGCCCCTGAGCGCCCATTCCCAGATTATTAAGACCGTCCGTTATGCGACGTTCAAGTTCCGCACCTTTTGGATGAGGGTGCTTTGTCCCCAAAAGTCTGATACACGCTTTTTTGGAAAGAACCGCGGCGTTTTCGATATTGTGGCCAAGACCGATCCCGACAAGCAGAGGTGGACAGGCGTTTATTCCCGGCCCGCAGACGGCGTCAAAAACAAATGGAATAATCGCTTCGATGCCGTCGGACGGCTTAAAAACTTTCGCCTGCCCTGGAAGACTGCACCCCGCGCCGGAAAAGTAAAGCGTTATTTCCATATCTGATGAATTGGGAACAATCTCCCAGTCGATCCACGGAGAGCGTTCCGCGGTGTTGTCGCCTGTGTTTTTTTCGTCAAAATAATTTACAGCGTTCGGCCTCAGAGGAACACTTGCCGTCGCGCGGCGAGTCGCTTCCGTCAACACTTCGGCGGTAATGTCCAGATACGGGAAAGCTGTTCCGGCCTTAATGTAAAACTGAAGCATTCCCGTATCCTGACAGCAGGGACGTTTCAGATCGATTGCCATTTTCAGATTTTCAAAGTAACTATCGTAGATCGCCTTTTGCAGAGGGGTATCTTCACGTCCCTGCATTTCAGCAAGGCGCGACATTACGTCATCGCTAAGGCGGACTGCCGCGAGAGCGATAAACTTTTCCAAACGTGCGGTGAATTTTTCCTTTATATCCATTTCACCTAACATGGGCTTACCGCGCTTGCAGTTTTTTTCGCAGGGTTTTTATCTGCCGGCGCACCTCTTTGGGAGCCGGTCCGCCGGGAAGATCACGCGCCTTTACGCAGGCGGCAGGAGTAATCGCTTTGTAAATATCTTCTTCAAAAAGTTTTGACTTATTTTTAAGTTCGCCGATTGTTCTGTCCGCGATGTGCTTCTGCCCCGCCTCGATACAGTCGCGGACAATAAGGGCGGCGGTTTCGTGCGCGGCGCGGAAAGGCATTCCCTTGCGGACAAGGTATTCCGCCGTATCCGTCGCTTCCAAAAAGCCGCCGGAACAGCTTGCCTTCATGCGCTTAAGGTTAAACCCGGCGCTTTTCATCATTCCGGCAAACATCCGCAGGCAAACGCTCAAAGTATCGATGCTGTCAAACAGGCTTTCCTTGTCTTCCTGCAAATCCTTGTTATACGCATATGGAAGACCTTTTAGCAAAGTGAAAAGCGTTACAAGATTTCCAACGGTTCTAGCGGACTTTCCGCGGATTAGCTCCGCAAAATCGGGATTTTTTTTCTGAGGCATGATTGAAGAGCCGGTACTCCAGCTTTCAGCCAAGTCGATAAATTTAAATTCCTCGCTTGCCCACAGGACAATGTCTTCACAGAAGCGGGAAAGATGTGTCATTGTTATAGCGCAAACAGACGACAATTCCAAAACAAAGTCGCGGTCGGCAACAGCGTCCATGGCGTTTAACGTGGGGCGGCTAAAGCCCAAATTTTGCGCCGTCGCTTTGCGATCCAGCGGCAAAGTAGAGCCGGCAAGCGCGCCGCTTCCAAGCGGACATTCATCCAGCCTCGCGAGCGCGCTGTTAAAACGTGAAAAATCCCGCTCCAAAGCGGCGCACCATGCTGTTAGGTGAAAGCCAAGTGTTACAGGCTGCGCTCTTTGAAGATGAGTGTAACCTGGCATTATGCTCGTTACGTGCAACTGCGCGATGTCAAGCAGGACAATCGTCGCCGCGGAAAGTTCGGCCTGTAACCGAGGAACTTTACGTTTCAGGTACAGGCGAAAATCAACCGCAACCTGATCATTGCGGCTGCGCCCGGCGTGAACCATTTTTCCCGCATCGCCAAGCCGTTCTGTAAGAATCGCCTCTAAAAAGGAATGTATATCCTCTGAAGAAGTATCTATTGTTAGTGTTGCGCCGGATTTAATTTCAACGGCTATGCGATCAAGCTCTTTTACAATTTTTGACGCGCTGTCTTTTGGGATAATTCCCTGTTTGCCCAGCATTGCGGCATGAGCCTTGCTTCCGGCAATGTCGTCAAAAACAAGCCGCTTGTCAATATTTATCGAAGATTGAAAAGCAAAAGCCTGCGCTTCCGGCTTTTCGGACAGCCGCCCTGCCCAAAGAACCGATTTCCCCTTTGAAGAAACCGGCTCTTTCTGTACAGGGTTTTTCTTTGCGGCAGAGCGGGTGTTTTTTTTCACTTGTTTTTCGCCGTCTTGTTAGTTGATCTCGCTTTCGCGGGAGCGGCTTTTTTGCCGGATGAAGCCACGGGCGCCTTGGCGCCGCCCTTCTTCTCCTGTTCCATGAGCGAGCGCACAAGAATCGGCAGACCGTAAAGTTTGATAAAGCCCTTTGCATCGGCATGATTGAACAATTCGCCTGTTGTAAAACTTGCAAGACTGGTATTGTAAAGCGAATTTGCGGATGACACGCCCGCAGCGCTTATCGAACCTTTGTAAAGTTTAAGCCGCACCTTTCCGCTGACTGTCTGCTGTGTGCTGTCAACAAAAGCGGAAATCGCTTCGCGTAACGGAGTAAACCACAGACCGCCGTAAATAAGTTCTCCCATTTTTAAGGAAGCCTGCTGTTTGAATGAATATGTCTGCCTGTCAAGACAGATGTGTTCAAGTTCGTTATGTGCATAGTAAAGGATTGTGCCGCCGGGTGTTTCGTACACGCCGCGGCTTTTCATTCCGACGACCCTGTTTTCTACAAGGTCAGCGATGCCGATGCCATTCGCCCCTCCGATTTTGTTAAGCTGGTTGATAAGGGCGACGCCTTCCATTTTTTTGCCGTTAAGCGAAATGGGAACGCCCTTGTCAAATTCAATTTCGATATATTCGGCTTTGTTAGGCGCCTTTTCCGGCGTAACTGTCATGGAGAGCATTTTTTTGAAGTGCGGCGCGTTCGCCGGGTCTTCAAGCTCAAGCCCTTCGTGGGAGATATGCCAAAGATTGTCGTCCATGCTGTAGGAATTTTTCTTTTTCATTGGAACGGGAATTTTTCTTCTTGAAAGATACCTCA
>JAIRUC010000074.1 GCA_031254615.1 Treponema sp.
GGGAAACCGCTGTTTTGCGGGTTGGGGCGGCATTATTGCACTTTGGGGAGGAGCCGCCGCTTGTCGGGAAGGGCGGCTCGGGGACAATTTTTATCAGCGGGTGCAATTTGGGCTGTGTCTTTTGCCAAAACTACCAAATTTCACAAGGGGAGAGCAGAGCAGAGGGGAATGCTGCCTTGGGCTGCGAAGTTTCCGCTGAAGGATTTGCGGGGATTTGCGCCGCCCTGCGTGACAAAGGCGCGGAAAATATCAATATTGTGACGGGGAGCCACGCAATTCCGGCAATTATTGAGGGAATTATCTCCGCGAGAAAGGCGGGGGTGCAAATCCCCGTGCTTTGGAATTCTTCCGCGTATGAAAATCCGCAGGCGCTTGAATTATTAAGGGATCATGTCGAAATTTACCTTCCCGATTTAAAAACACTGGACAGCGGGGTAGCGGCAAAGTTTTTTAACGCGCCGGATTATCCGCAGGTCGCAGCAGCGGCAATATTGAAAATGGTTGACATGGCGCAGGCGCGCGAAAAAGTTATTGTCCGCCACCTGATTCTGCCCGGTTACCTTGAATCTACACGCGGCGTACTGCGCTGGTTTGCGGAAAATGTCAAAGACCGCGCTACGCTTTCGCTGATGACGCAGTATACCCCGGCGGGCGGTAAATTAAAAACGTTAGATGACATTCCAAAGAGATTTTTGAATCAGGAAGAGTACGACACCGTAATGGGGTATCTTGAAGAATTTAAAATTGAGGACGGGTTTTGTCAGGAGCTTGTTACAGGCAGTGACTGGCTGCCGGATTTCAGGCGGGCTAATCCCTTTTCATCGGAACTTTCCGTTCCGGTGTGGCATTTTACCAGCCAAATTTAATCCCGCCGTTTACGCCAAACCCGCTGCCTGTCCAGCTTTTTATAAAACCCGGCGACTGCATATTTACACCCAGATCAATTTCAAACAGCCTGAAGTTAAACGCTAAATCAAGACTGTTTTTCCAGAGGCGATCATTGTAGCCCATACCAATTGTAACAATAAAAAGATTAGCCAAACTTAAGCGTGCTTCTATACCGCCTTCAAAAGAAACAGGCTGTGAATAAAGAGGATTAACCGCAAAACCCAGTATTGGTGAAAATGTCAGCCATTCCTTTTTTCTTTTTAACATTTTGTCAGTGTCATCCGGAGAAGGCCTGTAAAAAGGACGCCAGCTAGCGGAAGCAAGTATTTTGAATGGCCTGAAAACATTTATTTTATCTTTGCTGTAATCTAAAAATTCATAATTGTAAAAATCATCTATGTCGTTTTCTTCAAAACCATCACTGAGCATACCGTTAAAGAGATCTATTGGTTTATCACTGCCTACATTCACTATCATTCGCACATAATCTTCCATTGTGGACGGAGATAGCGGAATATTAATAAAATCTATCCCGACATCAAAATCCAAAAAAGAATGTTTATTATTTAATCCAAGTACTTCGGAAAGGGGATATTCCGCTCCTATGCTGATGTCAATGCCCGGTCTTGCGGAAATACTGCCGATAGTTTTATTTAAATAACCAATAATATCGCTGAATTCAAAATCATCATGCATTGGAAGCGCAGTATAAACCCGCATATCAAGTTCCAGATTGAAAATTGTTTCGTCAATGCCATTTGTTTTTACGTTTTTAAACGTGTATGAAAAATTATCAGGCTTTACAAATATGATAGGATAGTACAGAGCCGGCTTAAGCTTAAACTTAAATTTCTTAATCGTAAAAAAGCTGTGGATTTTCACCTCGGCAAAGGCGGCTGCGCCTATATCCGACTCTGCGGCATCAACTTCATTGAATGTAAGCATATCCCCGTTAAGACCGATGTTTCCGGTAAAATCCAGCCCGGTACTAAGACCAAACCCCCAAATATCGTTTTTGTTATAACTAAAATATATTGGGCTAATGGCAAAATTAGCATTAACATTAAAGCCGTCAGAAAGCTTATCAATATCTATTTCAATTTTATCTTTAAAAAATTCAGAGGTTGTAATAAAATCATTGGAAAATCCAAGACTAAGATTAAATAAACCGAGTTCGAATTTCCGGTCTGGTACACGGATAAGTCCTTGTTCTTTTTCAATAACATTATCATCTTTTTCAGAAACTTCATACACCCAGATGACATTTTCATCGGGAGTAATTTCAACATCCTGATTGTCTCCGTTATTCCATGCAATCTTATCATCTTGTGCAAAGATGGAAAGCGGTAAAAATAATAAACAGAGAATAAATAAAATTTTTGTTTTTTTTGTATTAAAATTCAACATTGTATTTAAGTTTGGCGCCAACTGAAACTGTCGTTATCATGATGTCTCCGTTTGGAATCCCCAGTATAGTATCTTTCTGGGGATATACGATATAAAAATTTGGATTAAAAGAATGTTTATTAATATACTTTACATCTTCTTCTTTAAAGTTAATTGAAAAAGAATTATCATCTAAAGGACATTGAATAGGGACATACCGGTCATCTTCAATAACAAATATTCCGTTGCCAAACGGATTTAACGGATGTAAAACAATTTTCATATTCATGTTTTCTATAATGCCGGTTTCTGCCAATGATTTAAAAACATCGCCTATTCCGTCAAAAAAATTCTGAAACTTAAATTGAGCGTTATCTTCTATTGGTTCAAATGCCATCTCCAGCCATACAACAATCTCTACAACAATAGCCTGTGGATTTGGATCTATCAGCCATTCAACATCAACTTCAGCGTATTTCGGAATAAAAATTTTATATGTAATAGACAAATCATCTTTACCATTAATTATATCAGCAATATCAACTTCTTTTCCGCCGGACGGCAGATCTAGCCCGGTATATTCTTCGAGAAATTCAACACCGCTCTCTCCGATGAAGGTTTCTTCTTCATCGTCCTGCATAAGTGATATTTCATTTCCTTCACTGTCAACATGAAAAAGTTTAATATCTACAACTTTGGCAAGTTGGGAACCGGAAATATACATTTTTGATTTAAGTCCTGCAAATCCAAAGCCTTCTAAATAATTTTCAAAACCTGTAGATGGCACCGTATAAGGTTCATTGGAAGAAGATATTATTTTCTCCTCTTGCACCACAAATGTTTTATTACCACTGTCTCCTAAAATAGCCTCTACAGGAATTTCTACATCGTTAATAATAATAATGCCTGCTTGACCAATATCAATTAAATTTTCTTCATCTATTTTATAATCTTCATTTCTAAAAACTTCTATATGTAATAAGAAAGTCTTATAATCCAATTCAGGATTTGTACAATCCAGTATTTGTACATCATTATCGCCGGGATTTAAAACATCATCGATCATGTCCGAAAAAAAATCGCCAAAATTTATATTAGCGGCAAATTTTAGAGACGGAGTGCCCTTAATTTCTACCGAAGACGGCATAGTACACGCAAAGACAAAAAATAATATCAATGCAATCCCGGGGAAAGCATAGATTTTATTCATATTCAGCGTCCTCCAAAAATAAAATATAACCTTTTATAATATATCTTAAAAATGCTTTATTGTCTATAAATTGAAAAAACTTTTAACAGTTTTGAGCAATTCATTTTTGTCGATGCCCCAATTTTTGCCAAAGTGAGCGTAAAGGAAATCCGACAAAGCCAAAAATTTTTTAAAAGTAAATTTGTTTGCATCAAAGCCTAGCAGTCTGCGGTTAACAATTATTTCCCAGAAACGGGCAAAATTTTTTATCCGCAAAAGATCGGCGGCGCTCATGGCGGAAGTTTCCTTAATTTCATAGGGCGGCAAAGAGTTGTAACACATTCCAAAAGCATCATTATGGCGGGAAATTGGCGCTCCGGGGAGCAGTTTTAAAATACCGATTTGAATTTCTATGTTGTCCGTTTCCGGCAGCGGCGCTTTGCCGTTGTCAGTATTCGGCATTGCAAGGCAGGAAATCAGCCGGTCAAAACCCATGCCGAAAGACACAAGGTCTTCGCCGGGCAGGCCTGCAATTAAATCTACGTGAATGATTGCGTTGGTTTTTTCGCGAAGGAAACGGATGGCGTCCAGCTCCTTTTCCTGACAATTGGATTGTTGACAATTAAATTGTCTTTGCCAGCCGGCGCGGCAAATTCGGGCGGCGGCTTGCGGGTTAAGCGTTTGAATACCGATTTCAAGACGCAGTGTCCCCGGCGGGAAACGGGAGAGCGTCTGGCGCAGGGCAGGCGGAAAAAGCGAGGGAACCATCTCAAAGTGAACAACAATATCTTTCCCTTTTTTCCGCTCGATTTTTTCAAGAAAGAATTCCATTATTCTGCACGCGCGTTTTATGTTGATGTTGAAAGTCCTGTCCAAAAATTTAAAAGTTTTTACGCCGCGCCGGACAAGTTCATCCATTTCCGAAAGAAACGGCTCAAGCGGGAATTCCCGCACTCCGCTGTCCGCCCTGTCTTTAACCGCGCTTAAACAAAATTCGCAGTTAAAAGGACAACCTCTGCTTGCTTCAACATAGATCAGTTTTTTTGTTATATCTTCGTCAGTGTAAAGATGATAGGCGCTTTTTATCACGCTGACATCGACATTTTCCGCGTTGATAAACTGCGCCGCCGACGGCGGCGTTCCGCTGTGTTCGTACCCGTCCGCAAGTATTTTTTCGCATAACACTCTGAAAGCAGTTTCTCCCTCGCCGCGGATAACATAATCCGCGTACCGGAAAATTTCCGCTTCCGGCGGCAGGTGCGAAACTTCCGGCCCCCCAAGCACGATGACTGGCCTATGGACTGGCCTATGGCCTTGCCTTTGCCCTGCCCGCATTTTTTCCAGTTCGCCAAGCAGTTCCAGCGTTGCAAGGTGGTTCCAGATTGAGACAGAGACAGCCAAAATTCGCGGGCTGGCTGATGCGAACGGCTCCAGCTTTTCAGCTAACGGCTGGCGTAGGGCAAACTCAAGTATTTCGCAGCGGTCTTCAAGAGCGCCGAGATTGGCTTTTAAAAGACGCAGACCAAGGGAAGGGTGTATCCACTTTGCGTTAATGGTTGTCAGGAAAATATCCTTCACTGCGATCAGTTAAACAAACCTACAGTGCCGGTAATCCACTCTTCGCGGGCATCCATTATCATGCGTTCAACTTCAAACCAGTTGTTGGCGCGTGGACCGGGTAAATCGCGGTTGGTGGAATTGCTGAACACGATTGTTTTACATCCGTGTTTGCGCAGGCTGATTATATTTTCGGGAGCGTCATCAATGTAGATGTGTGCGCCGACCGCGCCTTTATCGTTCATGAAGCAAATGTCCCAGTAGGGAATATCGTAGTTGTCGAGCCAGTCAACGGTTTGCCGGATTGAAGTGCGATGCGAATATTTAAGGAAGAGCCGGTGCGTTATGATGCGTATGCGTATGTTCTGACTGGACAGCTTCCGCAGAATAGCGGGCGCGTTTTCGATTGGTTCCATGTCGCGGAAAATATTCCGCTGAGTTACCGCAAAACGATGCAGCCTGTCGTAGCCGCCGAATTCATCAATGCCCCACTCCTGCAGGCCGAAGGAAACTTCGGGGGAAAGGGATTCCAATGGTTTGTTAAGCCACTCGGCGGCGATTTTTCGTATCGCCCCGTAGAAGTCGCCTACCACGCCGTCAAGATCAACGCCAATAATAAAACTGTTATTATCCATGAGTTACATCCTTGGAAATTAAAATTACCATACTGCGTGCCTTAACCGGATACACATGCTGAGACGGAACTTTTTTTTCGTCTCCCGGAAGCAGAATATCATTCGGAGATTGAAGCCCCGTATCCACAACACGCAGCCATTCTTTTTTGTGCGGCGGCGCTGCCAGTATAAAACCCTGTGTATCAATATCCGCGTTAAACATGATGAAAAAATCATTGTCATCACGGTCGCCCAGAGTCTCCGATTTGCTGCCATCAAGACGCAGGGCAAGGTAATAGCCGATCTCATCCCAGACGGGACTTTCGCCTTTTTCGTCGAACCAGCTGATATCGGGAATACCTTTGTAAGCCCCTCCCCTGCCGGTAAAAAATTCGGGGCGCATAAAGCCGGGATGCCTTTTGCGGAAAGCTATCATCTCTTTTACAAAACGGTACAGATTTTTATTTTTTTCGAGTAACGCCCAGTTGTACCATGATATTTCATTGTCCTGACAATACGCGTTGTTGTTGCCGTTTTGAGTACGGCCGAGTTCATCGCCGCCAAGAATCATCGGAGTGCCAAGAGAAATCAGCATGGTGGCAAAAAAGTTTTTCATCTGCCGTTCACGCAGAGAGTTGATAATGGGGTCTGCGGTATGGCCTTCTTCTCCGTAATTATAACTGAAGTTGTTTTCACTGCCGTCTCTGTTTCCCTCGCCGTTGTCCTGATTGCGCTTGTTGTTAAATGAAACAAGATCACTCATCGAAAAACCGTCATGGCTGGTAACAAAATTAATTGAGTGAAAGGGTTTTCGCCCGTCGCGCAGATAAAGATCGGAGCTGCCGGAAAGACGGGTCGCAAAATAGCGGGTTTCCTTTGGATCGCCCCGCCAGTATCTGCGGACATTATCGCGGAATTTATCGTTCCACTCCGCCCAGCGGCCGCCCGGAAACCATCCCACCTGATATGCGCCGCCGGCGTCCCATGCCTCGGCGATTATTTTTGTCGAGTTCAGAACAGGGTCTTCCGCAATTCGTTCCAGCGTCGGAGGATTTTCCATTATCCTTCCGTTTTGATCACGGCCAAGAATAGAACCAAGATCAAAACGAAATCCGTCAACGTGCATTTCCATTACCCAATAGCGCAGACAATCCATGATTAGGGTGCGCACTACAGGATGGTTGCAGTTCATCGTGTTGCCGCATCCCGAATAATTTTGATAATAGCGCCGGTTTTCGTTCAGTATGTAGTAAATCGAATTGTCCAAACCGCGGAAAGAAAAAGTCGGCCCCATCTCGTTGCCTTCGGCAGTGTGGTTAAAAACAATATCCAGTATTACCTCAATTCCCGCCTTGTGCAGTTCTCTTACCATTTCTTTAAATTCACGCACCTGTCCGCCGGGAGTTTTATCCGCGGCATAAGAACCTTTTGGCGCAAAAAACGCAGCTGTCGAATAACCCCAGAAGTTGGACAACTTTTCGCCTGTGCTCGGATTGCGCCGCAGAATTTCTTTTTCGTTAAATTCCTGCACAGGTAAAAATTCAAGACTTGTTATTCCCAAATCTTTAAAGAACGGAATTTTTTCGATTACCCCCCGGTATGTCCCCGGATGTTCCACGCCCGAACTTGAATGAGCGGTAAGTCCCTTCACATGAGTTTCGTAAATTACACTGAAGCGCAGCGGGTAATTCAAAGGAGTGTCGCTCTGCCAGTCAAAACTGTCATCAACAACAATACATCGAGGCTGATAATCAATATCGTCAGCATAAGAATATGTCAGGTCACGGCCGGGCTTTTCAGGATCATAGCTGGCGCATTTACCGTAATCCCAATTGCTGATATCCGACAAAGCTTTGGCATAGGGATCAAGCAGAGTTTTATGTCGGTTAAAACGTAAACCTTTTTCCGGAAAATACGGTCCGTCTGCGCGGTACAGATAACAAGTTCCCGCGCCCAATCCCCTGATAAAACAGTGCCAAATATTACCGGTTTTGTTTCCTCTTTTATCAAGGGGGATTTCTACCCAACGGCTGCCGGGACTTGAGGATTCAAAGAGTATAAGTGATATTGCAGTAGCATTTCGTGAAAAAACCGAAAAATTAACGCCATCACCGGCAAGCGATGCCCCAAGAGGCAGCGCCTTTCCGTTTTCTGCAACAATGTTGTCAAGACACATAGAGTAATTATAGTACAATTTTAATAAAAAACAAATAAATAAAACAATGTAAATGACAGAATTAAGGCTTTTGTAAAATCATTTCGATCTTTTGAAGTTCTTCCGCACAAAGCGGCGGCTTTGATACGGCCGCGAGATTTTCCTTTAACTGCGCAGAAGAACTTGCGCCGATTAGTACGGATGTACAGCGCGTTTCGCGTAATATCCAGAGGATTGCCAATGTTGAAAGGGTGCAATTTCTGGCTTTTGCCGCTTCATTCAACGCGTTGAGTTTTTCAAGTAACTGCGGCGTAATTGAAGATGGTTTAAGAAAAACGCTTTTTGACGCTCTTGAACCGGCGGGAATTTTTCCGTCCAGATACTTTCCGGTTAAAAGTCCCTGCGCCAATGGCGAAAAACAAATACACCCAGTCCCTTCTTTTTCCAGAACGTCAAGCAGACCGCCTTCGATCCAGCGGTTTAACATCGAATAACTCGGCTGATGAATCAGGCAGGGCACGCCAAGATCGCGTAACACTGAAATCGCCCTTGCGCTTTGTTCGGCATTGTAATTTGAAATACCTGCATACAAAGCCTTGCCCCGGCGGACAATATCGGCAAGAGCTGTCATTGTCTCTTCGATTGGGGTTTCCGGATCTGGGCGGTGGTGGTAAAAAATGTCCACATAATCCAGTCCCATCCGTTTAAGGCTTGCGTCCAAACTGGCGACAAGGTATTTTCTGCTGCCCCATTCGCCGTAAGGCCCCGGCCACATATCATAACCTGCCTTGGTAGAAACAATAATTTCATCACGGTAAGGCTGTAAGTTTTCTTTAAAAATACGGCCAAAGGTAATTTCCGCAGAACCCGGCGGCGGTCCGTAATTATTGGCAAGATCAAAATGGCACACACCTGCATCAAAAGCGGTTAAAATTGTTTCCCGCCCCGTATTATAGTCGTCCGGTTCGCCAAAATTATGCCAAAGCCCAAGAGAGATTTCCGGCAGTTTAAGGCCGCTTTTTCCGCACCTGCGGTATTTCATCGACTCGTAACGGTTTTCTTTAAATATGTATGCCATAAATATCTCCCAGACGCAGTATTTTATCATAGATATTGGCGGTTATTCAAGAGAACATTTAGATGATTGAAAAAATACGGTAAGTTAATGTTCCGGAAAAAACAGTAAAACTTCCGGGTATTTTTTAGCGCAATCTACACCATCTCGTTTGGATATTCCAGATTTTCCTTTGACGGCTTTTTTAACATGGTGTTGTATTTGCGGCATTCCCATTTTGCCATGTCGATATTCTGATCGCGCCAGTTGCCGCATTCGGAGGGAGAAGCGCCCGGAATAGCGCCTTCAAATTTTTCTACCCAATCAAACATTTCTATCAGCAGGGGAAGGACATTTGCGGACTCATAATTTCCTTCAAGGACTAAATAAAAACCTGTACGACAGCCCATCGGGCCAAAGTACACTACTTTAGAACTCCATTCCTTGTGGGAGCGCAGATATGTCGCGCACAGATGTTCAATGCTGTGCAGTGCCGGCTGATCCATCACCGGCTCTTTGTTTGGTTCTTTAAAGCGAAGGTCAAAGGTGGTGAGGACCAAATCCTTGAACTGATCCTTCCGTGAAACAAAAACGCCGGGTTTCAACCGGAGATGATCAACTTGAAAACTCGCTATTCTTTCCATAATGCGCTCCTTTTAATAAAGTTGTTCAGAAACTTCAGTTTATGAACAACTACCCTAATAACTATAACAGGGGATTTACCCCCAATCAACTTAAAGAAGATCAATTTTATACAGCTAATGTTCTCTACTTCTCTGTCAGATTAAAACTTCCGTCCCAATCAGCGGCCGGCGGAAATTCCTGATATTGCCGACAGCGTTCCAAATACAGATGAGAAGGCCCGTCGTTGGGATATAATTTTAGCACCTGAGTAAACGCGGCTTCCGCGTCCTTCCAGTTGCGCTCTTCAAAAATATCCAGCGCCTTGTGAAAAAGATAAATCTGTTCAAACAAAGCGTCTGTAGCGTCGGACTTTAATTCCAAAATCTCATGGATACGCACCGCCTCGTTTATTCCGACAACCTTAACGCGGTCAAGCCGGCGGGTCAGCAGTTTGCCCCTGGTTTCCTGTATCGTAGAGTCCGTGGCAAGAACCCAAGTTTCGTATTGTTTGTTTACACCTTCAAGCCGGGAAGCCATGTTTACCGCGTTACTGATGATCGTGTAATTCATCTTTTTCTGCGTTCCCATGTTTCCAACTACCATGTCGCCGGTATTAATACCGATACGTGTCAACAGCGGCGACGGACTTATGCCCTTTTCCAGAACATACTTGTTTATATCCTTTTCCATCCGCTTCATGATTATTCCGGCAGTGCATGCACGTAACGCATGATCATCAAGTTCCAGCGGCGCGCCAAAGAATGAAACGATAGCATCACCCTGATATTTGTCAATCGTTCCCTTTTCCTCCAGAATAATATCGCTCATTGTGGAAAGGTAATGGTTAAGGAGATCGACTAAATGTTCCGGATTGAGTTTTTCCGCAATACCGGTAAAACCTTTGATGTCGGAGAATAAAGCTGTCATGTGCCGGTTTACACCGCCAAGCTGAAGCCGCGCCGGATCGGAAATTATTTCCTCTACCACGTCCTCTGACAGATATGTAGAAAAAGCCTGACGCATATTGTTGTTGAAATATTGAAGTTTGACATTGGCCTCTTCGATCTGCTGCGCTTTACTGCGGTACAACAGCGAATTCATAATGCCGAAAAGCACAGAAATTGAAAGGGCAAGTATCTGGAGAATCATCATCGTTCGTGAGTATCTGCGCTGATTTAAAATAACCTCGTCGCTTATATCTACGTCCGCAACGCAATAGAAATTGCCTTTTTCGTCATACACCGGTGCGAAACCCGCAAGGAGTCCGTCCCATGATTCGTTATATTTTCCCAGATCTGTCGCCGTCACATTTCCGGCAAGAGCGGATCTGGCAATATCCTCAATTGGCAGAATAGTTCCCGTTGTTACTATGGTTTTAAGATCGAAGTCATTATCAATAATGTACTGGAAGTTATCTTTGTCGTATTGCCGCAGGTAGGAAACATATTTAACATTGTATTTTGATGCAAATTGAACCAGCCGGTTTTTTAACTCCTGGTAACTTTGAGTTTTTGAATCTTCCACTGTGTGGTAGCGATCCAACTCTTCCGCGCTGACATATTGCGCCGCCGCCTGAGCCGCCGTCTTTAAATGGTTCTGAGTTGACTCGGTGATCATCGCCACATAGTGATTCACATGAATATTCACAACCACCGAAACCAGCAGAACCATCAACGCCGAAACAAAAAACAGCCCCAGCGTAAACTGTATCCCAACCGCCTTTGTCAGTTTTTGCCAAAAACTGTCAGTGCTTTTGGATTTTTGGTTTTTCCCCATAATCGCTCCCTATCTTCTTAATTTTATCATATTTTGGGAGGTTTGGCAATTTGTGATTATGCTAACATCTCTTGACATGTATTGCATAATGCACTACACTATGACAATGAAGCTGGTCGGCATTGAGTGGGACGAAGACAAAAACGAAAAGAACAAACAAGCCCATGAAGGTCTCGGCTTTGAAGAAGCTCAGTATGTTTTTGCTGATCCTGAAAGACTTGAACGCCATGATCGGAGTGAAAAAACACTTCGGGTGAAGAACGATGGCAGACGCTGGGCATGGTCGGAAGGGTTCTCTTTGTGGTTTATACAGAACGCGGGGAGAACAAGCGCATTATATCTGCACGAATAGCTAAAAGGCATGAGAGGAGAAGTTACAATGGGTATTATCAGATCGACGGTAGTGGTTGGTCAAAAACCACCTAAAGATGTTATAAAGCGTGTTAAAGCAATAGCAAAAAGACCGATTCACTACACAGAAGATTGTCCGCCTTTATCACAGGAAGCCTTAAAAGAATTTGCGCAATTAGCGGCAGAACGTAACCGGCGCAAAAAGAAAAAATCAATCACGATCCGCCTCTCCCAGGATATTTTGGAAAGCTATAAAACAATGGGCGATGGTTTTACCGGTGTTATGGCTGATGTTTTAAAATACGCCGTCAATAATCCTAACATTCTGACCGAAGCCACCAGATGAGATAAACGGCTCGCAGGTAACTGCCTGCAAAGAGCGCCGCCAATTTTCTGGCGGCGCTTTGCAATTTTGGTGATTGATACCATTACGCGCACCTAATATTTCAGAAGGGTATCATTTCCACGGCATTATATAAACTGTTGTCAATGGCTTATTTCTGACGCGTAAGCTGATAGCCATTTATTGTAAGAGTATTTTCT
>JAIRUC010000099.1 GCA_031254615.1 Treponema sp.
TTCAGCCTGCTGCTTTCTGTCTTCCATTAACGCAGCCCACACCTTTTCATAGGTAAGTCCTTTTCCGGTGGGGGGCTTTTTTCTTGTTTTTGTTGCCATACTTTTCTCTCCTAAGTACTTAAAATATTGTAGCATAGGTTCAAAACCTACGTCCATGCAGGTTTTGCCCCCTGAAATTTTGCTAACAGCAAAACTTCACTAAACTTGGGACGACAACTTCATCCATGTCAAGCTACATACTATATACGGCTCGCAGATGTTTGGCGCTTTACTCTAAATGGGGAAAGATTTAAAAATTCTTGCAAGAATATAAAATTCGGGTATCAGGCACCAAAGCGTGTCCATTGCGTCTACAATGTAAATTTAATTCGCTTTTCGCAGAGCGGCGGACTGCGGGAAGCCCTTACGTGGGCTAAGCGGTCGTTTGGCTTTGTCTACGCATGCTTTGGCATGGCTTGGTTTGCGATCCAAACGCCGAGGCCCACGTAAGGGCTTCCCGCAGCTCCGCCGATTCGGCAATGGGAAATACATTTGTAGAGTCTGAGGCATACATTTCTGGTGAGCGGGGTAATGGGTAGGAAATATGTTACATACCCCCTACCCCCATATCTAGCGTAACCATGTCAGCTAACGACACTATGAAAAAGTGGTGACTGCTACCGTTGCGCCTACTATCGTTGCGTCTACTTAGTGCCTGTTACCTTTTGCGAAAACAGCGCCTACCCCCGTTGGAAGGTCACTTTTGTAATAGTAATACGACTGATATTACCAGGATTTTGACCTCTCAGAAGACCTCCTTTTACATTAGCAGATGCAGTATCTATTAATTTCTGGTTAGTGCCATCTTTATATGTAACCGTAAATTCAACAATCGCATTTTGGGAACGACTGTTATCATAAAATATTGAAGAGCCAGACGAAGAATTACTTGCATATATCGTAATCCCTTCTCTTGTGGCGCTTTGAGCAAACAAAGAGCTAACGCCAATCACCGACAATATAACGGTGAGCAGAAAAATTTTTTTCATATTCATAAAAATATTTCCTTCATAGTTTAAGCTCATTGCGGAGACCTTGACTTAACAACTCATAAGAGCTGTTTATTATTAAGCTTCACAAAACTTTTATTTTTGGGGTGTTCCGTAGGCGACAGCTTTATTCCATCACCACCCCATTATACTTTCAGGTTTTATGACGCTTAAAATCATCCTTAATAGTACCTGACACTTCTTTAGGCACTTTGTGTTACATGTACGAAATTGTTAAGACCCCAATTTTCTTACAATTAAGACTATGCGTATCAAAGTACCGTAAACCGTTGTATTTGGCAGTACTTTTTTCTCATTGGCTCTTAATACTATCGTTCCAACATAATGATCAGGATTACTCCGTGCTGTCGTAAATGCTTCAAATATGACGGTCACTGTAAAATTATTGTAATTTTCAAATATTAAGTTAGGATAATTATGAGTTGCCTCAACTCCACCTATATCTTCTTTTGTACTGACGCCGTTAATTTTATATTCAGCATTAGTGGACTGCCCAAAAGCAATTCCCGTCATAACAGTCAGCAATAAAGCCAACATCCCAAGAAACAAAAAATTCCTCTTCATAATTAATTCTCCTTTATTTTAGTGTGAAGTTTTGCAACACAAAACTCTATAAAAAGTGATAGCTGGTATCAAAGCGTATACCATGAAATTCTGTCTCCAGTCCCCTTTTACCTAAAAAGCCCGGACGGCACGAACCAAATTCGTATAACTCTTGACGCTGCCGCCACCACCGCCATTGCTGAAATTCTGAGCCCACGCGTAATCACTACTGTACTCCGACGAGGACCAGTAATCGCCTGATGTAATTCCAACATCAGCTTTTCGGTTATAGAGTTCGTTCCGTTCGTCTTTACTTGGCAGAAACCAGTCAGTTTTCTCGTTAATAGAATACTCAACGCACGCTTTAGCGGCAGGAGCGTCTGCGTCCGTGGCAAGGATAAGGGCGGTGTTCTTTCTGCCGGTGCCGATGGCGGTTTCTGTACCGGTTATATCAACCCAATCGCCTGTACCACCAAAAGTAGACGGAATAAATGCGCTTGAAGCCCACGCAAGGGTTGTCGCCATATCAGCAGGAGCGGCTTCAAGGTAGTGGGCGGTTGTGCTATTATCCATCATGGTAAATCCAGCCGTAGAAACATAGAAGATTTTCCCGCCGCCGGGGCCGGTGTCACCGAGGCTGTATTGTAGAGCGCCGCACACTGAGCAAAGCCCTCTTTCAGTATTCCCTGTGTGATTGGCGATATCCGACTTTTCGCCGCAACTGCACTCATGCCAATGCTGTGTTGCGTCGCTTGTCCATGTTGTGCTGAAATTGTGGGCGTGGTATCCGCACACGGTGCAAATATCGTTTACAAGCGTATGGTTGGCAAGCTCTGACTTTGCTCCGCAACTGCACTCGTGCCAATGCTGTGTTGCGTTGCTTGTCCATGCTGTGCCGAAATTGTGGGGGGTATGTTCGTATTCGCAAACGGTGCATTCACCGGCTTCAAACGTATGGTTGGCGGTATCCGACTTTTCGCCGCAACTGCACTCATGCCAATGCTGTGTTGCGTTGCTTTTCCATGCTGTGCCAAAATTGTGGGTATGGCTGTCATCGGTGGCGCATCCTGTCAAAGACAGGGTGATCACTATTACCGCCGTTAATACGATAATTCCTGCTTTGTTTTTCATGCTCATTCTCCTTATAGGGTTTCCTGTTCCATATTTAGGTCTTTTCTCTGATTTATCGCTCAAAAATAGCTTAATTCTACAAGACCCAACCTATTAGACAAATTATACTTGTCTATTGAAGAATATGTCAATAGATAAAAACAATTTATCATTGCCTGTGAGGTAAAGTTGGCAGAAGAAATAAAGGGAATTAAGGAAGTTTTAGCTCTCAATTTGAAGAAAAACCGGTTAAAATTGGGGTTAACGCAGGAAAAACTGTCTGAAAAAGCCAATATTTCAACACATTACTTTGCTATGATTGAACTTGCCAAAAAATTCCCTTCTGCCGGTATGTTAGAACGCCTTGCCTCGGCTTTGGAAATTGATCCAAATGAATTGTTTTATATGCCTTCTACCGCAGAAAAAGCTCTTATAGAATTAAAGGGAACTGTCGCCTCTGATATTGAGCAAATAGTCAGCGATACTGTGGAAAAAGTCCTTACAGCTAAATATAAGGATAAAGAATAGCTCCTCCATATTATTCGAAGTGTCAACACGTAAATCTTTTTTCCTGTTTTTAATATTCATTAATAATCTGCATAGTACACAAAATTTTTAAATTCTGAAAAATGAAAAAAGGGGCTTATGCGAATTTAATTTTTCAACGCTATCTTTTGTTTTTCAATATATCCGCCTTGCGCGGCGGGAAGATTTGTATGCCGCTGTTTGAGCAGGGATTTTTCCAGCGGGTCTATACCGGGGGAACGCAGTACATTTTGCAGCCTTGTTTTATGAGCGATACAGGCGCTATGAAAAGCGTCATTAGGGAAACCGCTTACACGGTATTTGCTATCGTGCGGATAGGTTTTTTCAGCTGTTTTGTAACCGGCTTCCTCAACAGCCTGTAATGCGAGAAAAGCGTCATCAAAATCTTGTATGGCTTTTGTTAGGCTGTTTAATGATTCTTTGTCAGTTTTTTCGCAAAATTCAAGTTCCTGTGATAAAAATGTATATTCGGCAAGGATCATGGCTTG
>JAIRUC010000035.1 GCA_031254615.1 Treponema sp.
ATGGTAAGGACATATTTACATATCCTGCCATGAAAAAAGTTGGCTCGAAATGGGACAATGGCGACATCTTTGATTCTAACGGCAGCAAAGTCGGTAGAGGCAATGATGGAATAGTAAAATTGTTTCTTAAACTATAATAACGGCTGAAACAGCCTTAGCTAAAAAGTATACGCACATGATGCTAGTCACCGTGTGCGTATACAAAACCGACAACGGAGTCTTCGCAGTAATGACTCTGTTACCGATTTAGGCTCTGAAAAAAGAGCATGGCAAGTAATGTTCCTGTAGTAACATTAAAATTGATTTCACGTTAATAGGAGATTATAATGGTAGAAACAAAAAAAGTTAAGATAACAAACCCTTCGGAACAATTAAGTACGGTATCATATTGGAAATCTTTTGGATGGGAATTGGAAAGTGCATACGACATTATAAAAGAATGGACACGTGTTTCCCCTGCCTACCATCATGTAGAACTTAATTTTACACGAGACACTGATTTAATTAAAAACTTGGCAGAACAGGGGTCTGCCCATGCACAATACATTCTGGGCATTATGTATGAAGAAGGACAAGGTATTCCGCAGGATTCTGTGAAAGCTACTGAATTAATCCGTAAAGCGGCAGCAAGTGGAAACAAAGAAGCACAGGAAAAAGTACGTAAATGGGAAGAAGAACGCAAACATCAGGAATGGCTTGCCTCGCCAGAGGGTCAGCAATGGCAGGCAGAAGAAGAAGAAAAGGCTAAAAAAGCGAAAGCCGAGCGAAAAGCAGCAGAGAAACGTCGGCGTATTGGACGTATTATTGCAGTGCTCATTCAAATAGGTGCAATCATTTTATTTTTTATTGCTGAATACCATGACAATGCCCCTGATCCTATGTCATTTGTAATCGTCGTAAATGTGATATTAGTCGCTTTATTTACCTGGATATTTATAGGAAAAGGAATTTTTCCATTGATTATAATAATTTTATGGTCAATATTCGTTTTCTTTCTTGTTGGTTCTACTACTGGGATTGAAGCTGTAAAGACCTATTATATCGCATACTCTGTGGGTAATGTAATAGCCGCAATAACAGCATTTGTTTTAGCTGATTAATCCAACAGGGAAGAACGCTGTAGGTGCGGAATACTTGACACCATGTGCGTATACTAGGAGTGAATCAACAATGAACCAATTTTTAAGCGCTATAAGCCATTTGGAGAAACTGGCTTTATCGTGCATGGTACAGTCCGCCAATATTATATACAATTGTAGCAAGGACATTCGGTTTGCGGTGTTAGAACCGGTAGCCAAAGAGTGTACAGCGCAGGGTACTTGGCACTGGTGTTTAAAAATGTAAATCTTGCGGTAAAGAACATTGATGTTATTTATTTATAGGAGAAAAATATGAAACATATTTGTATACTAAAGAAACCACTTAAAAGAGGATGCGCTACATTTTCGCTCAGCCTGAGTTTTGATGACAAAGAGCTAACTTTTTCTTGTGATTCGGCGCTTGAATCGTGGTGCGTCCTTGATAAGGAAAATATGCAAAAGCTATTTACCGCATTTGGTATACCGAATGGCAATGATGATGAGGTTACAAAAGCCTTTATAGAAAGATTTGGGCAAGCCGAGTACGGCGAAGAAGTTGATAATATTTTTCATGAATTTAAAAAATTTTGTGATGAACACAATATAAAATATACATATAATAGTTATTTTAACTAGTCGAAACCTCTCAACTTGAAAGCGGCTAAGGACGTCGCAGAGTGCCTATTATAACATTCATCATCTTTCTGTTATGCCATCAAGAATCTTCCTATACAATAAAGCAATCTTAAACTTGTTCACTTGCTATTAACTCAAAAAGCGGTTATTATATAAAATATGGAAACAAATTTGGCTATAGACACTACATTATTAGAACACGCTCTCCAGATTGGTGGTATGAAGGCGAAAAATGAAACCGTTAATTTAGCTCTTGAAGAATTCATAAAAAGACGAACAGGAGAAAGTGTAATATCAGCCTTTCATACTGTAGAATACGACGAAAATTATAATTATAAAAAATTACGCGGATAAAGATGAAAGTTTTAGTTGATACTCCAATCTGGTCACTTGCATTTAGAAAAAGAGCAATACTGAAAATATTATAACCATAAATTGTTTAATTGATTTGATACACAACGGACAAGTTGCCATTATAGGACCTATACGACAAGAAGTATTATCCGGTATATCAGATAAAAATAAGTTTTACGAAATTAAAAATAAAATATCAATTTTTTTGGATTATGATATGCAAACAAGTGATTATGAATTTGCGGCAGAATGTTCTAATGAATGCAGAAGAAATGGTATACAGGGTTCCCATACTGATTTTTTAATTTGTGCAGCGGCAATAAAAAATGGCTGGGAAATATTTACCGAAGACACTGATTTCCTTGAATATGAAAAACATATTCCTATAAGATTATATAAATTTAAATAATGGTATAAAACGGCACAAGCTCCTCAAATGTATCAGCTATTGTCGAAACGACGGCAGAAAGCCCTGCCAATTAAATTTGCCCCACGATCTACAATTCCCCCGCCCCTTAAAAATGTATGCCCAAAAATATCGTCAGCGCACAGAAGCGTGGGCCTCATTTTTTGAATATTTGACAGATAGAAAAAAAGTGAGAAAATTACAGAGATAGTAAACCACGAAATTCCCTAACTATTCATCAACGCCTCGCAAGCAATCTTCGCCGCTTCCTGCTCCGCGCTTTTCTTGTTACGCCCAATACCCGGCCCATAGACAGTTTCGCCGACGCACACCTCTATCCAGAAAGTGCGCTCGTGTTCGGGGCCGGAGCGCTTGATTAAACGGTATTCGGGGTAACAGTGGTAAAGACGCTGGCAGTGTTCCTGCAAGAGCGACTTGTAATCTTTGTGGTAGTTTGCGCCGGCTACACGCGAGATTTCCGGGGAGATACAGCGGCTTACAAATTCAAATGCGGCCTTGTAGCCGGAGTCAAGGTAAAGCGCCCCGATAAGCGCTTCCATCGCGTCGGCAAGAATTGCCTTTTTGTTTCTGCCGCCGGAAAGATCTTCGCCCTTGCCAAGCAGAAGCATTTCATTGATACACAGACCTTTGGCAATCTGCGAAAGAATGTCCTCGGAGACAACAACGGCTTTTATTTTTGCAAGCTCGCCTTCGCTTTTTTCGGGAAAGTTTTTATAAAGAAGTGTAACGCAGACTGCGCCCAGAATGGCGTCGCCCAAAAATTCGAGGCGTTCATTGTTGTACTTATTGCCCGTCTCGTTGGAGACAGAACGATGCATCAAAGAAAGATTTAAAAGATCGAGACTCTTAAATTTAAAACCGGCGGCTTTTTGAAAAACCGCCAGTTTTTTCTTTCTTTCTGAACTGAGAATGTTTTTATTTTTGCTGGGATTTAATAAAGTCGTAAG
>JAIRUC010000293.1 GCA_031254615.1 Treponema sp.
GAACAGTCAAAAACCATCGGCAATGTTCTGAAAAAAATAAAAGGTTCGATAGACAAAATAACAAAATCCACCGAAAACGTGCTTAACAAGTTTGAGGCAATTGACTCAAGCGTGAAGACAGTCGCGCAGCAGGAAGAAAATATCCGTAACGCGATGGAGGAGCAGGGCGAGGGGAGCAAACAGGTACTTCAAAGCGCCGGTCAAATAGTTGAAATTACCCAGCAGGTAAAAAGCGGTTCCGATGAAATGCTTGAAGGGGCAAAGGAAGTAATCGAGGAAAGCAACAATTTGGAAAAAGCGACGCAGGAAATAACCGGCGGCATGAACGAGATGGCCTCCGGCGCGAGTCAGATAAACGCAGCGGTACACCAGGTCAACGAGATAAGTGTAAAGAACCGCGAAGGTATTGAAACTTTGATACGGGAAGTTTCACGCTTTAAAGTTGAGTAAAGGAAGCGTTTCACGCTTCAAAGTAGGTCAAATAAAGCGTGTCACGGTTTAAAGTGGAGTGAGATAAAAGACTTGTAAAGAAACCATCACGATACGCTTACAAACAACACCCTGCTATTACTTCATCGTAATCAGTTCATATTTACCGCTGCCCAAGCCGATTTCTTCCGCATAGGAAATCTGTTTGCGCCAATCGGTTGTTGGGTGAATGTTGGTAAAATAATCTTCGTTGCCAGAAGCGTCCTTACGGCTGCGGTCGCGTTCACTTAAAATACTGGTTTGAATCGCGGGAGCGGCGTTGACCGCGTCAATGCAGGCTTTGTCCAGAGCAACCGGATCGAAGCTGGCGAAAATACCTATATCGGGGATGATCGCGGAGTCGCTTTCCGAATGGCAGTCGCAGTAAGGCGAAACTTGATTTACAACGCTAATGTGAAAATTAGGCCGCCCGTCAAGCACGGCTTTTGCGTATTCAACAATTTTACAGCACAGGGCTTCGCTGCTACTGTCCCATTTGGAAAAAACGGCGTTCTTGCTGCAAGCGCCGATACATCGTCCGCAGCCGGTACATTTGCCTTCATCAATTGACGCTTTCCCGCCGCTAAAACTAATCGCGCCGTGAGCGCAGAAACGGGCGCAAATTTTACAGCCGGTGCATTTGCTTTTATCAACAATGGGTTTGCCGTCATTATGTAATGCCATCTTCCCCGCCCGGCTGCCCGACCCCATGCCGATATTTTTAAGCGCACCGCCAAAGCCGGAGCCTTCGTGACCCTTAAAATGACTCAACGAAATAAAAATATCGGCGTCCATTATGGCTCTGCCGATATGGGCGACCTTGCAATATTTTCCGCCGTTAACCGGAACATCAATCTCATCGGCGCCGCGTATGCCGTCGGCAATTATGTTATGACAGCCGGTAGAAAGCGGGTTATAGCCGTTCTCTGCGGCGGCTTCCAGATGATTCAAGCCCTGATTGCGCCGCCCCACATACAGGGTGTTGCAGTCGGTGAGAAAAGGCATTCCGCCCAGCGACTTTATTCTGTCCGCTAAAACTTTCGCAAAATTGGGGCGCAGGAACGCCAGATTTCCCGGCTCGCCAAAATGTATTTTTATGGCAGTGTATTTCTGCTTAAAATCGATTTCATCTATTCCGGCTTTTTTTATAAGCTTGTCCATCTTTACCAAAAGGCTCTCGTCTAACTTTGTCCTCATGTCGGTAAAATATACTTTTGATGTACTCATGGTTACCTCTCTTGTATATTATGGTAAAAATGTTGAGGCAAAGTGTCAAGCATCATGAGTGTATATGTTGTAATTGCAGAAAAATTATTACTCTACCTTGAACCGCGAAACTTCCCGTATTAAAGTCTCAATACCCTCACGGTTCTTGAGGCTTATCTCGTTGACATTGTTTACTGCTACGTTTATCTGATCCGCGCCGGAGGCCATCTCGTTCATGCCGCTGGTTATTTCCTGCGTTACCATTTCAAGGTTCTGGCTTTCATGCATAACTTCTTTACTGCCCTCAAGCATTTCTTCGGAACCGCTCTTTACCTGCTGGGTAATTCCGCTCAACTCACCTGCGCTTTGAAGCACCTGCTTGCTCCCCTCACCCTGCTCCTCCATCGCGTTCCTGATATTTTCCTCCTGCTGTACAACCGTCTTGACGCCCGTATCAATTGCCTCGAATTTGTTAAGCACGTTTTCGGTAGATTTACTTATCTTGTCAATCGAACTTTTTATCTTCTTCAAAACATTACTAATGGTCTTGGACTGTACACTGGAATTCTCAGCCAGCTTGCGTATTTCATCAGCGACTACGGCGAAGCCCTTGCCCGATTCTCCCGCGTGGGCGGCTTCTATCGCCGCGTTCATCGAAAGCAAATTGGTCTGGCTGGCAATATTTTGCATAACGGAGTTAATCTCCAGCAAGCCCTCGGATTCGCGGGATATTTCCTGAATGTCCGATACCACTTCCTGCAATCCGTTCCGGCCTACTTCGGAGGCATCTTGTAAATTATTTACATTAGAGGCGTTGCCGACCAGCGTGTTGGTAACCGAATTGACATTAGCTACCATTTGTTCAATGGCCGACGAAGCCTGCGAAACATTCCTGCTCTGGTTTTCTACATAACCGTTTAGTTTATTGATATTGGCGATTACCTGTTCCATAGTAGCGTTGGTTTCGGTAACGCTGGCGCTTTGGTTTATGACACGGCCTTTGATGCTCCGGATATTGGTGGTAATTTCATTCATCGCCGCGGCGGTCTCGTTCATGTTACTGGCAAGATCATTGCCAATCGTATGCAGGTTTGACGACTCTTTCTTAATGTTGTTAATCATATTTTTGATCTTCTCCACCGTAGAGTTAAGATCCCGGGAAAGATCGCCTATTTCGTCATTTGTACTAACATCCACGCTCTTTGTCAGATCGCCTTCTGCTACACTCCCCAGAACACGCGCCGCCTTTACAATTGGTTTTACAATACTTGATGTAATAATTAACGCTAAAATAACGCTTGTAAATAACGCAATAATGATGAACACTATTATTATACGTTGAAACGTCATGCCAAGAGCGTTAATTTTATGTATTTCATCATCAAGCGCAACGCCTTCCTTTTCATCCATTTTTGATAAACCGGTGATGACTTCCTGAGTTTTCGGTAAAACTTCATCGTTGAATATTTTTTCCGCTATATCTTTTTCTCCGTTTTTTATATGATTAAGAATTTCTGCCGCCCTGTTATGAATGAAACGATGGGGCTCAACGATCTGGTTTAACAGAGAAACCATCTCCTGGTCGGTCAATTTTTTTACATCATCACTGCTCAGCCACTTGCCTAAAGAGCAGGTGTTAGGATCGAGTGAGCCGGTAAACGCCGCTCCGGTATATACCGTCTCTGTCAGCCCATGCCTCCATGTGTAATGCGAAATCAATATCGACGAGATAGTTGATCTTAATTTTGATATTTCAAGAATATCACCGGACGCAGATGTTAATTGTGTAATGCTGTAAAGACCCACAGCGCCAAGAAAAATTCCTATTGCAACAGTGATAAAAAAGCCACCAAAAAGTTTTGCGCGAATTTTCATTTTATTCTCCTTTTCTTTCTAACAATCAATTCTATGTTTTCTGTTTTTGATACATATTCCAGCCTGATTAATTTTTTGAGCTTCATATCTAGGTGAAAATTATACCTATTACTATTATTTTACTTCTTAGGCGGGTTTTTGTCAAATTAACAAATTTATTGAAAAACCATCTAATCGATAAGAAAAAAACTCCTAATTATAATAATTTACCCCACATATACCTGAAAAAAAAGGAAGTGGAAAAATGAGAGCTATATAGGAAAGAAATGTTTATCAAAAAACGAGAAAACTATAATGTCCAAAAAAACCGATTCCGGACAAATTCAACTATTCTTTACTTCTCTGCTTCTTCTTTTTTCGCCTCTGCGTGGTCTTTCATGTCGGCAATACCGATGAAAATTGCAATTAGACCGATTAAAACCGCCACTACAGGAAGGCCGCCGCGGAGAAAGACCAGTACGTCATCTCCCCAGCCAAGTCCGAAACCAAGACTCTCCGCCGGCAGAACCGCAAAAACCGCGGCGGCGATAATCAAAAGCCCAATAATAGTCGCTTTCATTTTTCTTCTCCTAAATATTTTGATCACTGGCAAAATTAATTTTGCCTAGCACACCAGTTTTAGCAATCTAGTTTTTCATGGAATGTCTGACAATCATTACCATAAAGGCGGAGATAAAAAAAATCATCCGCAGTAACGGCAGTATAAACGAAATCAACGGAACAGAGCCAATAAGGAACCACTTGCTGCCGTCTATTCCGAAAAGACCTAAAATGGAATAAACAATTTCGATATAGGCGAAAATCGTACCCATTACAATGAGCATCCACGCCACATCCCTTGTTCTTGACCATAACATGATTGCAAGAAAAGTAGCAACAGCGCCAAGAACAAGCTGACTTAAAATATATGCAGTCTGTCCTGAGTCCATAAATTCAGTATCTCTTTTTTATTTAAAATTTTCAAGTATGATGTTGGGAATGGGGAGTAGTAAGCAGGGAGCAGGTTTTTGTTAGCAAGTATGTAGTGATGGTAATTTTGCTGTGCCCACAGACAAAAACCCACTCTCCACTCCCTATTCGCTACTCCCTAATATATTAATCAACTTTAAAGCGTGAAACGCTTCTTTTACTCAACTTTAAAGCGTGAAACTTCCCTCATTAAAGTGTCAATGCCCTCGCGGTTTTTGGAGCTTATCTCATTGACATGGTGTACCGCTATATTGATTTGATCCGCACCGGAAGCCATTTCGCTTATGCCGCTGGTTATTTCCTGGGTTACCTTTTCTAAATTGTTGCTCTCCTGGATTACTTCCTCTGCCCCTTCAAGCATTTCGTCGGAGCCGCTCTTTACCTGCTGCGTTATCTCGGTTAAATCACCGGCGCTTTTCAGTATCTGTTTGCTCCCCTCGCCTTGCTCTTCCATCGCGCTGCGGATGTTATCTTCCTGCTGCGCAACTGTTTTGACACTTGAGTCAATCGCCTCGAATCTGGTTAGCACGTTTTCGGTAGATTTCATTATTTTGTCAATTGAGCCTTTTATCTTTTTTAAAACATTGCCAATTATTTTGGATTGTTCGCCGGAGCTTTCCGCCAGTTTGCGGATTTCATCGGCAACTACGGCAAAACCCTTGCCCGCCTCACCCGCATGAGCCGCTTCTATCGCCGCGTTCATCGAAAGCAAATTAGTCTGGCTGGCGATATTTTCCATGACTCCATTAATCTCCATAAGTCCTTCGGATTCGTGGGCGATTTCCTGTATGTCCGATGCCACTTTCTGCAATCCGGCGCGGCCTACTTCGGAAGCCTCCCGCAAGTTCTTTACATTGTCGGCATTGCTAATTAAGGTTGTGGTAACCGAATTGATGTTGGCTACCATTTGTTCAATGGCGGACGAGGCCTGAGAAACATTGCCGCTCTGATTTGCGACATATCCGTTGAGTTTATTGATGTTTGTCACGACCTGTTCCATAGTCGCGTGGGTTTCGCTGACGCCGGCGCTCTGGTTCATTATGCGGCCTTTGATACTCTGAATGTTAGCTGTAATCTGGTTGACTGCCGCAGAGGTTTCGGTCATGTTGCTGGCAAGTTCATTGCCTATGCTGCTAAGGCCTGCCGCTTCTTTTTTAATGATCATGACGAGGTTTTTGATCTTCTCCAATGTTTTATTGAAGTACGCGGCCAAGCTGCCGATCTCGTCTTTTGAACTTACAGTAATGTTCCGCGTCAGATCGCCTTCGCCTTCGGAAATATCCCTGAGAGTATCCGCTACCATGATGATTGGTTTACTAATAGACCGGGACAGAAACAGAGCTGCCGCAACCACCAGAGCCAACACTATAACGCCTATCACTATGCTCATGGTAAACATTTCGTAGACCGGGGCAAGTACCGTTTTTCTCACAATACCTACCGCAAAGCTCCATGGGTTTGCCATATTTTCAATAATAATCGGAATAGTAAATATTTCCATGTCTGAGTTTGCCTGTTCGATATAATTAAAAAAAGAATATGGTTTGCCGTCTTTAACAGCACTTGCAAAATCATTGAGGTAGGGACCGGCCGTATCACCTTCGGTCTCCCTCATATTTTTCCCGATACGTTCTTGATTGAAGTGCGAAGCAATGACTCCTTCGCTGCTGAATGCCGCGGTTATCGCATCGGGATATGGTTTTTTGGATTGCGCGATATCTTGAATAGTCGCAAGGGAAATGTCAAAGCCCACAACTCCTGCTACTTTACCGTCCGATCGTATAGGAACACAAATTGATGTCATCAATATTTTTTCCTCACCCACGCCCCACACATAGGGTTCCATAAGAGTTGGAAGACCTGAATCTCTTGGCACAACGTAAGCAGGTTCTTCAAAATCTTCGAGTGCATTTACTTCGACTTTGCCGTTCTCCGCGGAACAGTAAGGGGAAAAACGTCCGCCGGAGCTGGTTCCTTTGGTTCCGATATATTGGCTGTCATTGCCTTCCAGAACATCAGGTTCCCATACGCAAAAGACCCCGATAATTTCTGGATTTCCCACTACCAGACCTTCGAGTACACTGTTAAAAACATTTCGGCGGTTGTTAATCACAATATTCCGGTACTGTTCCATTATGTGCACAGTGGTCTCTGCTTTATGCAGATAGGCTTCGAAAAAACTGCCTATATCATTGGCAGCGTCATTGGCCATGGTAACCGCGTATTGTTCCGACAGACCGCCGATGCCGCTCCATGCGCGTACAAGCAGAGTAATACCGACAGAAGAAACGGCGAATAACCCAAACGCGACCATAATTGTTGTAAGTTTAAAACCGAGTTTCATTTTTTCTCCTATATTAGGCAGTGCGGAACTTGAATGATATTTTCACCTAACTTTTGTAAGATTACAGCTATATTCCAATTTGCTTTTATAAGAAAAGTTTAATTCTATGTTTTTTCTCTTGAAAATTTATTTCAGTCTATTTAAAAAAAATGTTTGAAAACTGTGTACAAAGAGACGCTGTTTCTGAACAACTCTTATTAATTGTCCGTTTCTTTATTACCGGGTGTAATATAAGAGCGCAGTTTGACCAGAACTTCCTCAAAATCAAGCGGTTTACCTACATGGCTGTCCATTCCCGCTTCAAGGCACTTTTCAATATCCTCACGAAACACGTTAGCTGTCATAGCAATTATCGGAACTCCCTCTGGTCGTTCCGATGATTGCGCGCTGTTTTTCTTTCTTAATTCTGCTTCCAGCGACCTGATACGCCGTGTCGCCTCGTAGCCGTCCATTTCGGGCATCTGTATATCCATAAAAATCATGTCGTATCTGTCCGGCGACTCGCTGAACATATGTACGGCTTCCGCGCCGTTCTCCGCGCAGTCTATCTCCAACTGCGTCGGTTCAAGCAGAGACTGTACAATCTCGCGGTTAATATCTACATCTTCAACCAGCAGTATGCGCCGCCCCGCAAAGATACCGTCAATATTGGTTTGCGCTTGTTCTGCCTGCCGTTTGTCCACGCCGAAACATTCATTGATAACTTCTGCAACGGCAGAAGGGAACAGGGGCTTAGAAAGGAATTTATCAACACCTGCCTCTTTTGCGTCTTGGGCAATCGTGCTCCATTCGGCGGCGGAAATCATTATCACAATGGAGTTTTCAAGGGCTCGCGCCTTTATCGTGCGTGCAAGTTCTATGCCGTCCATACCCGGCATTTTCCAGTCTATAAAATAGATATGGTAGCCGCCGTTGCGGCCTACAAATTCAAGCGCTTCCTCTCCGCTTCTTGCGGTATCGCACGATATGCCGAAGTTATGCGCTATATCACGGAAATATGCTAAAACATTCGGGTCATCATCTACGGTTAAAATACGGACATTTTTCAAATTTATATCATCAGACAAGAACACGTGTTTTTCGTTCGTGCCGCGCTTTACCTGAATAGTAAAAGTGAAGGTTGAGCCTTTTCCCTGTTCTGACTGTACCCATATTTTCCCGCCCATCATTTCTACAATACTTTTGGAAATCGCAAGACCCAATCCTGTACCGCCGTATTTGCGGGTTGTGCTGGATTCGGCTTGTTCAAAAGAATGGAAAATTTTTGCCTGTTGTTCGGGGCTTATGCCAATCCCGGTGTCGCTTACCGAAACCTGCAGAGTGTAGATGCCGTTTGTTTCTCCCGCCAGACGCAAGGCAAGGCTGATAGCGCCCTCTTCGGGGGTGAATTTAACGGCGTTTCCCAGCAGGTTAGTAATCACCTGCGCTATCCGCTGATCGTCTCCTATGAGGGTATGGGGAATGGCACGGTCGATGTGTACCGAAAAATTTTGCCGCTTTTCTTCTACCCGGAAGTTAATAACGTTCACTATCCGCTTGAGCATTTTCTCTATGTCAAATTCCGCCGGAGAAAGATCAAATTTGTTGGCTTCTATTTTTGACATATCCAGAATATCGTTGATTACACCTAACAGGTGATTTGAAACATCTTGTATCTTTGTCAGGCAATAATCCTTGCGCTCGGAATCGGAAGCGGATTTTCCTATCGTGGTCATACCGATTATGGCGTTCATCGGCGTACGTATCTCGTGGCTCATGTTGGCAAGGAACGCGCTTTTGTGCCTGCTCTCCATGTCCGCTTTGTTTCTGGTCGCGTCAACACGAACAAGAATGATCATCAGCACTGCTACAACCGTTATGCCCAATATACTGAGGCTCTGCGCCATATATACGGCTTGATAGTATGCGCTTGACGGCGCTAAAAGACCCAGATGCCAGCCATTGTTAAGCGTCCTGAAAAAACTTATAACCTTCTCACCTTTCCAGTTTTTAAATGATACTTCTGAAATATAACCTGTCTCTACCAAATCGTCAGTCAAGATCGAAAGAGGTATTTCCGAATTGTACATTTTCATCCCTACAAAACCCGGGTTTGGGTGGCCGAGTATATTTAAATCCTGATCAACCAAGATCCCGTAACCTTCTTTGGTAAGAGCGGTATTAATTATTTTGTCACCTAAATAACTGAGTATCATGTCAATGCAGACGACGCCCAAATATCTGCCTTGATTATCATAAATACAGCATGAAAAGGTTATAATTTCCCTTCCTGTTGTAGCATCAGTATACGGCGCTGTTTCGGCAATGCCGCCGCCGGACGCATGAGCGCTCTGATACCAGGGACGTTCCGTAAACGGAAAACCCTGCGGCAACTTCCGGTCAAGGTTATCAAGAAAGACATACCCGTCTGGCGGGTTTTCCCCGCCTTGCAATTTTTCAATATAACCATACAGACCGCTGAGTCTGCCGTCTTCCAAACCCAGATAACCGGATATATAAACGGTGTAATCCTGTAACACAGCGGTACTTTCACCGCGCATTATCATAGTACGCAGCGTACCTGCATAAACACCCAGTATTTTCTGCGTTTCATACAGTTCTGAGTTGATTTGGGATTCCACAAGGTCAAGAACACTATCCGAATTGCGTACCAGATTAAGGCGCACAATTTTGCTTGAAAAACCCCAGCTTAAAATAACCATTGCCAATAACGCAAAGACCGTAAACAGCAGTTGTACATACAGAGGGCGAAAAGATAAAATTTTCGGTATTTTCATACGCATTATCAGCCTCCCTGTACCTAACCGCATAACATTGATTATGTGGCCAGATCGAACAATTCCAGTATATAGCATGACACAACCTGCAGCTTTCTTCAAGGTTACAAAAGCCGAAGTTTTCGCTTAAAAGAGCAGTTCCGTTACGCCTTTTGATCTTATCCGCAGTACAGTTACTGAGCCATTGCCGAATACAGCCTCAATATTTGCGCGGTAGGTGTTTATTGCGTCAACCGGGACGTATGCCTGAATAGCACCCGCAAAACCGCCGCCGTGGACTCTGCAGGCGCCGTATATTTTTTGCTTCCTGAAAAAATCTTTGGTCAGGGCAAGCGCCGCGCTGATTCCCTGTGTTTCAGGGTTATTCGGAGAGTATACATTCTGCAAAAGTTTCCATGAAGAGTCGCCCGATTCATTAACATTATCCAAATAAAAAGTTAACGCCTGCTGTTTTGCCGCGCTTGTAACAGTGTCCTCTATTTCCGCAAGGGCGCCGGCCATTGCGTCTACCCGCTCATTCTCATCAAAAAAATGCAGTGAGCGCAGCAAGGCTCTGTCGCCAAATGTTTTTCGCACTTCAGCGGCAGCTGACATAACAGTTTCCTTTTTAATTTCTCCTAATACGGACTTGCCGAAAAATGCCGCCACCTTTTTCATTTCCGCCGGAATTGACGCATAATCACCGGTTAAATTCGCATGACTGCCGCCGGTGTTCACTATGCAGAGGGAAAAACCAGCCGCGTCAAGATCAAAATTTATTTGCTTCACTTTTGGGCGGGCCGCGTCAATAAAATCAATTGAAACCGCGCCGCCTGTTGCGCAGGCAATTTGATCCATCAGCCCGCAAGGCTTGCCAAAGTAGGTATTTTCTGCAATTTGACCGATTTGCGCGATTTCCAAAGCACTGCATTTTCCTTCATTGTAAAGCGAGTTAAAAATAAAGCCGATAAGCGCTTCCACCGCCGCCGATGACGACAATCCTGAACCCGGCAGCACAGTTGACTCCGCGTTAGCTGAAAACCCGTTTATGTTGATATGCCTGCGGCTTAATTCGGCGGCAATGCCCCTGACAAGTGATTCGGTTGCCCCTGCTTCTTCAGGCTTTGGCTGGAAATCCGGCTCTCCGGCGGAATCCGGCCTTCCTGTGGAATGCTGCCTTCCTGTGGAATGCTGCAATTTTATTTTTACATCCGGATAACCTGTGGATCGAAAGAAAACAGTATTGTCATTTCGTGCCTGCACGATCGCAGCATTGTCCAGTTGAATTGATGCCGCTAAAACTTTGCCGCGGTTATGGTCGGTATGGTTGCCGGCAAGCTCCGTCCTTCCCGGAGCGCTGAATACCCGTAAACTTTTTTCGGTTCTATTAATATCGGTTTCCGGAAAGCCGTCCTGTCCGTTTTTAAACATTTCCGTTACTAATTTTTTATAACGCTGCCGGGCAGTTTCAATTTCATTTGCACCATATAGTTCAGAAAACATTTCCGCACAGTCCGCAGAATCAACTTTTGTTAAAAGCTCTTTTTCAGTCATATTTGCCTTTCATTTTAACGGCAAGGCGCGCATTTGGAAATACCTTTTGCGCTTTTTTCAAAATGCAGCTAACGCCTTGTAAGCCGCCGCCAGGGATTCATTCCGAAACGCGCCAAAAAATAAATCCATCCAAAGCCAAAACCGGCAAGATGGGTCAGGTGCGCTACATTGCCCCGGCCTCCCGTGAAGCTGAAAAACAGCTCCAGCGCAGTAAAACCCAGAACCATCACAGGGGCGCGAAGGGGGAGTATACCCCAAATATAAATAATTGAATCGGGGAAGAACACCGCGTAGGCAAGTTCCACGGCAAAGAGCGCGCCGGACGCCCCCATGAGCGCTACAAAGTAATTCTGCGTAAGGTAATAAGCCGCAAAAGAAAAAACTCCCGCTAAAGTTCCCGTAACAAAATAGTAAAGCAAAAATTCTTTGCTGCCCATCTGCCTTTCAACATGGATTCCAAAAATTAAAAGCCCGAGCATATTAAAAAGGATGTGCTGAAAATTACGGTGCATGAACATATAGGTAATAAAAGTCCAGACCCACTTGTCCTTTATAATTATATAAGGAATCATTGACAACCGTTCTGTCAGATAAAAATAGACATCCCTTCCCATAAATCGCGCTAATGCAAAAACGAGAACATTTATTCCAATCAGCCAATATACCGCGCCGAATGTCTGATATTTGAAAGGCCGCCTGATAATATTCATGTTATAAGAATAAAGGTAGACCTAAAGAAGGTCAATCGGCGCTTTCGCTTCTTATGCGTTTTCTTTCCTTAGACGCTCTTGACAATGATTTAATTATATAAACCACCAATATAATTGCACAAATAGTAACAATGACAAATACAATAATTTTTACAATTTTCAATATGCCGCCTCGTAAACCGCTTATCAATGATGAAGCCGTCAGACGACCGTTTTCGTCAACAAAAGAATTAGCCGCCTTTCCGGCTGTATTTACAATAGCAAGCTTCTTTTGCAATTCTTTTTTTACATAACCTATGCCGGTATCATAAAGAAATCTTGGAAGGCCCCAATCGCTGACTTTTGGCCACAAAATTGTATTTAAGTCGGCTACAGTTTGATTTAATTTGGAAATATCATTATTAACTGCCGCTACATCAATCCCGCTTCTAACAAAACCAAGATTTGAATAATTATCTATCACATATTTTTCCAGTTCATTGGTTTTTGATGTTATAAGATCATCAGCTATAAATTTACCAAACACTGCCGCAAACACTATGACTGTTATAAAAAGAAAAGTTATAACTGTTTTAACATAACTCCCTTTCCTGCCGGCTTCGGGAAAATTTTTAATAACCAATATGTTAAATAAAACGCCAAGACCGGCACCAAGAACGATAAATAAAGCAAGTAAAGTAATAAACGACATAATACACCTCTCTTTCCGGGTTGTGTATATAATTTTTATATACACAACTACCTTTAGGTGTACAACCTTTATTCATTGTCGTCAATATGTTTGTTATTTATTTCGCTAACTTGAAAATCTGCGGTGATTCGCCGGTATTCTTCGATTGTTTCGGCGTGGATGACCTTTTCCCGCAGAGCCGCTCCGCCCCGGAAACCCTTTGTGTAAGCGCAGAATTGTTTTCGCATTTCAAGGCAAGCGGTACGCTCTCCTATGTCCGCGGCAAGCATTTCCAGATGACGCATTGCGGCACTTATTCGCGCGGAAAACGGAGCTGGCTGCCAGGAGCCTTTTCCCAACAGCGAACGCGTTGCGGAAAAAATGAAAGGGTTGCCCATCGCGCCCCTTGCGAACATGATCGCGGCGCAGTTTGTCTCCTGAAACATCTGAAGCGCATCTTCCGGAGTGTAAAGATCGCCGGAGCCAGTAACGGGGACGCTGATGCGGGAGACAAGGTCGATGATGTGTGTCCAGTCGCTCTTGCCGCCGTAATTCTGCGCGCGTGTTCTGGGGTGCAGGCTGATCATGGCGGCGCCGGCTTCAACGGCGATTCGGGCGCATTCTGCATAGTTAATCGATTTGCTGTCCCAGCCTGAACGTATTTTGATCGTTACGGGTATTCCGCCTAAACTTTCGCGGGAAGCGCGGACTGCGGCTTCCACTATTCTGCCAATGTTGCCGGGGTCTTTCATCAGGGCGGAACCGGCGCCGTTTTTTACAACTTTGGGTACGGGGCAGCCGGCGTTAATGTCCAGCGCATCGGGGCGCAAAGGTGACAACAACAGAGCCGCTTTGTAGATTGATTCACTTTGTGCGCCGAACAGTTGTATCGCGTAACGTTTTTCGCTTTCCCCCCTGCGCACCAGATTGACAGCAGTTTCAACGGCGGCGTTGGGGACGGCCTCTCCAAGGCCGTAACGTCCGCAGCTACGGTAAAGCGCTTCCGCGGAGACAAGTTCTGTAAAAGAAAAGTCAGCTCCCTGTTCTGCGCAAAGCGAGCGGAAAGAGCGGTCGGTGTAACCGGCGACGGGCGCCAGAAAAAGATTTCCCGAAAGTTCCAGAGAGCCGATTTTAACTGGATGGTAAAATGGGGAATAGGAAGCAGAGGGTCGAAATTCTGTATCTGTTTCCAACGACCGGCTCCCTGTTTCTACTCCCTATTCATTTGGCAGACCAAAGAATTTGTTGGCATTCTCCCAAAGCTGTGCGGCAAGGGCTTCTTCTTCCATTTCGAGCATGTCCGCCATAAAGCGCGCCGTTATGGGCAGGTACTTCGGCATATTTCTCTTTCCGCGATAATCCGCGGGGATCATGAAAGGACTTTCCGATTCAATAAGAATCCTGTCGACCGGCAGGACGCCGATTGTTTCGTGCAAATTTTTTGCGTTCTTGTATGTAAGGTTTCCCGCAAAGGAAAAATACAGGTTCAGTTCCAGCGCTTTCTCGGCATAGGCGGCATCTTCGGAATAGCAGTGAAGCACCCCGCCGCGCGAAGGCATACGGTCGCGGAGGATGTCCAGCACATCATGACCGGCATCGCGGTTGTGGATGATAACCGGCAGATTGAGTTTATTCGCCAGATCAAGCTGAGTTATAAAAAGCTCAATTTGAGATTTCTTATCCCCGAATTTACGGTAGTAATCCAGGCCGATTTCCCCTATGGCAACCACCCTTGGATATTGAACGCTCTGTTCAATATGAGCAAACCAGTCCTTGCCGGGATTTTGCACCTCGGAAGGGCTGACCCCTATAGCGTGGTAAACATTTGACGCAGATTTAAGGTTTTCATAAACCTGTCCGAAGTCGTGAAGACTGTTACAAATAGAGACAATCCGGTTAACAGAAGTCTGACGGGCTTCCTGTATAACAATCAACTGCTCAATGGGGTCATCAACTATAAGCCCCAAATGGGCATGAGTATCAAAATACTGCATAATTTTATCCAAAAAGAAATGAAATTAATTTTTACCAAACTGGTAAACCCTATTTTAACACGACCATTCCCTGCCGTCAACAATAATTATAATAAATATTTTCATTAAAAACCATCTTGCAAAGGTCGAATTTTGGACATTAAAAGGGGAATATTAAGATGCATTGCTTGATTTTAACACCAATCGCTTCACTGGGAAAAAGTCCATGTCTTGCCGCTGCAGCGCAGTATTCCATCTGGGGAAATCCACACATTAAAACCGGGACGAACCGGGAAAACAGCCCCGTCTTCCTCAAAAGACAGCGGTGCGCTAAATGGGGAAATCCCATACCAAGGACCGGGACTTACAGGAATATTCACAGATTCCGCAGCTTCGGGAACAAGACGGCGGCGGTCAAAATTTGCGCTAATTGTTTTTCCCGCAACGGAACGCCAATCAACAAGCCAGGGATCTTTGCGGACTGCTTCGCTTAATGTTTCATTATTAAAAAGTTCCCGGAAACGAAGCCAATCAAAATTTGCGGGAATTTTTAAATCGTTCCGGCTGTCTGCAAGAGCAAGTTCCCGGTAAAAAACCGCATCCACCCCGGCTTTCCAGCTCAAGCAAAGCCGCACGCCGTCTACATCAAAGGGGAACAGCGCACCAGCAGGCTTGAAAATCCCGGCAGACAGATTATGGCCGGGCCAATAAGGCCATGCGGTAACAGGGTTTGCCCATGTTACAGGAATCCCGATTTCCGTGCTTTTGCCGGGCAAAATATCCGCTGTCCGCCGGCTGCCGCTTTTGTCCAGCCATTCCAACCGCCAATGAGGTTCGCCCAGCAGAGATACCCATGCTTCCGGCACATCCGGCAGAACCACAGCGTATGTGGAGGGAGCAAAATCCCCGCAACAGATAAGCTGCAGGCAGCCAAGCTGCACGGACACCAGCAGCGCCAAAAGTCTTAAATTAAATAATTTCATACTATATATACAGAGCGGACTTGCATTTTTGCTTTACTTTTATAGAATAAATTTTGAATCTATAACAGAAAATATGTCTTGATAGGCTGATTTTCAGGGTATTTCTTGAATTTTCTATATATTTATATAATAATTATAGTATGGCAGAAACTGCGCAAGCATATCCAAGTTATGTTGAAACCCTGCAGCAAGTCCTTTCTTCCCGAAAAGAATGGCTGGAAAAGGAAGAAATGGGAAAACTCAAGGATGAGCTCAGGAATTTTCACTCCTCCTATGCTTCCTTATACAATATTTATTTAAAGAAAAAATTAATAGATGAGGACCCTTATAAGCAGGAAACAAAAATCAGCGAACTGGAAGTTCCGGATGCATCTCCGTTTAACGAAGCAAAGCGGATAGAACAGCTTTCAATAAGACTTTCAAATTACGATAACCAACTGGATTTTTTAGTCAATTTTTACCAGCTAGGCATAGATTTTCTTAATCTCGACCGGATAAAGCGGATTGTCGGACTTGTACGCTATATAGACTGGATAGGTTTATCACCGGACAGCCAGAGCCTGATGACCAAGGCAGTTGCGGAAATATCAAATAGTTCAAAGTCCGGCGTAGATACAATAACACTCAGTATAATCGGCGAAAGCCTTACAAGATTGTCCAAGACTACAGCGGCATCAATGGCTATATTGAAGAATCTGAGTATCTACTACAGAGAAGCTTATAAACTCGATGTTCGTCAAAAGATAACACAGAATATGTCTGCGGGCGACGCTACTCCGGAAAACATCAAGAAAAAAATGCCTTCGGTAATGCCGGGATCGCCGTTTTATAAAGAGCTAATCGAAGAACTCATCAAGGAGGATTACACCAAAAGCGGCCAGGACATGAAAGATTCGATCCTTAACATGCTGAGAGTTCCCACAGTAAAACCAAAGGCGGCAAAGGCTCCCCTAAATTTCAAACAAATCCTGTTGGACGGTATTCAGGTAATCGGCGGCGCCTCAACCTCGCTCATTGAAATTATTTCCAAACTTGACGAAAACCAGGCCATAATGGAAAGCTATAAAAAAAGCTTATTGCAGATGATCAAGGAATTAATCAGGCAGATTACAAACGCCGAACCGGAAGAAATAATCTACACTGTCGAATATTTGGATCAGACCAAGGACGTACCGGTAAAAGAAAAGATTTATTTCTTCCAGTTTAGGGACGCGTTGGAAAAAAAGATAAAATTTTTGGCCAGTTTGATGCGCGGACCGGCTTATCAGAAGCTGTCCGCAATGACAGAAGAACAGATCATCGGCTATCTGGAAAGAAATATCGCAGAAATGCAGAACTATCACAAAATACTTGGCGCGCTGGATGAGTTTTTCAAAACAAAGGTGTCTGCGGAAAACCGGGAAAAAATAAAGGGCATAAAGCCGGAACTGTCGGCGTTAAAAAACTCTTATGTAAAGGCGAACCAATTACGCTATGAGTACAGCGCCGCCAAAGAAGAAGAAGAACAATTAAAACGCCTGGGCATAAACCCCATCGAAGTCGTAACAGCACCGCCGCCGATGCCCAGTGAGACTCCTGCCAAGAAGTGATCTCGTTTCTATGTAAGCCGCGCTTTGGAAAAGTGGCAGCAGGTACTCCGTGCCTACACCTTCGTTGACTTTACAAAAAACAAAGTGTACCCTTGAAAAGAGAGGGATTTATGACAATAACGGCAAAACAATTGGAAACTCAGCCCGGAAGGATTATTTCCCAAGCGGCAAACGGACAGGAAATAACAATCACCTACAGGGGTAAGCCCCGCGTAAAAATTATTCCTATTACAGGCAGAAAGACTCATTTCTCGGAAGAACCTGAAAATGAGTTGTTTGGAATTTGGAAAAACAGAGAAGACGCGGAAAATGTGGAGCAATTTGTCAGAAACATAAGAAAAGGCAGAAAGCTGTGATAATTGACACTATGGAATTGGGCGATTCTGTAATAGCGGCAACGGCATTGGACTATAACGAAGTTCTGCTGACGGCAAATGAAAAACATTACGGCTTTATTCCTAATATTCAATTAAAAAAATTCAAGCCAACGTAAGCAATTAGTGAAACATACCTATTTCACCTAACGGTACTATGGAAAAGCGGTAACTGATACTCCGCGTCATCTAGGATAAGAAAAAGCACATAACGGCGGCGAATTGTGCGGTGTACGGCTTCGAGTATCTTTCGTATTTTTTCAGGCCCATGCAATGGGTACTCCTCGCGAGCGGAAATCTGTTACCTGTTACGCTATATGCAGTGCCGCCAATTTCTTGACGGCACTATGGAATTTTAGTGACTGACACTTCCGCGCCTACACTGTTCCTTTCGCCTACTGTTTAGTCCAT
>JAIRUC010000297.1 GCA_031254615.1 Treponema sp.
CAGTCATTTTCTTTATCATCATTTAGCCGGAGAAGAAATTGCAAATAATTTTGCTATAACATTTATGGAAATCTTAAAATCCTTAAAACAAGGCGGTAAATGGATTTATACTCCTTCAATTCCGTTTTTTGAAGATTTACTGCCAAACGAATTATATTTAATAAAACGGGAGCAAATTAATAATGATTTTTCAAAAACCATAATAACAAAAAATTTTCTATATAAGGTATAAAAGATATTATGATTTTTAAAACATTTGGAAATAAAAATAACAAAGTAATTGTTTTTATACACGGGATGATGATGGATGGCAGCAATTATTACATTTTTGAAAAATTGATTATATGAAGTAAAATAAATGGTGCCTGTTTCGTGCATCAGCCTTTCAACATAACGCTGCCGAAGCGGACATTCGTCATGCTTTTGAAACCTGCCGTTACATGAAAGCCAAACGGAAATAATAAACGATCTGGTTCGTGAAAAACTTGCTGTAGGCGTATAGCGTTTTTTCGGGGATTTACTTTTTAAAAACTAAACTATTTACCCTTGTATTTAAACCCGCGCAAAATATCCGCAAGGGTAATGCCGTCCAGATAATTGACGATAACTTTTTCCAGCCCCTGCCATACCGGTAAAGTTTTGCAGAATGACTTTCGCTCGCACCGGTTAGGCTCATCTGCCAGACATGAAATCGGAAACAGTCCGCCCTCGGTAATTCTTAAAATCTGTCCCACCGTGTACTGAGCCGGCTCTTTTGCCAGCATATACCCGCCCTTGTTGCCGCGGTTGGTGCGCAAAATGTCGGGCTGGTTCAGCAGGGTAACAATCTGCTCAAGATATTTTTTGGAAATATCCTGCCGCTCGGAAATATCCTTTAAGGAAACAAACCCGTCGTTTTTATGTTCAGCCAAATCCAAAAGCATACGGAGCGAATACCGCCCCTTTGTCGATATTTTCATATACCCCATTATACCATAGATTTACTATGTTTTCAAGGGTTTTTTTATTATTTTTGTTGCAACCTAAGTCGTTGTCAGGCTTATAAAATTACCGCAAAAAAGTATTCAGGCCATATACAGTCCTGTTATGCGCAAATTTTTTGAAATGATTTATATATATTGATTAAAAATTAAAACATTATATAAAATATTAGGAGAAAATTAATGATAAAATCTAAATCTTGGAATTGGGATATTGTAACAGATGATCTTTGGACAATTCCTTCCGAAGATGTTTATTACTATTTACAACAGTGGTTAAAATATGGTTTCAAAACATTTTTGGATTTAGGATGCGGTCTAGGCAGACATTCGGTTTTATTTGCTAAAAGTGGATTTGAAGTCCATTCTTTTGATTTATCAGAAAATGGACTCGAAAAATTTATTGAGCAAATAAAAAATGAAAAATTAAATATTTGTATAAAACTTGGAGATATGCTCTCTCTCCCGTATGAAGATAATTATTTTGACTGTATATTGGCATATCATTCAATATACCATACTGATTCATCCGGTATAAAACAGGTAATATCTGAGATTTATAGAGTACTTAAAAAAGATGGGGAAGCATATTTAACATTTATCTCAAAAAACAATCCATCGTATACATTAAGCAGTAATAAAATAATAGATGAAAATACAATAATTAAAACTGAAGGAATTGAAATTAATATTCCTCATTATTATGTGGATATAGAAGATATAAAAAAATTAATAAGCGATTTTAAAATAATTAAAATAAGACAAATAGAAGATATATGTGACGGGAATAGTAGTTGGCATTATTTTGTGAATATAAAAAAATAAATATATGCTCATGGGAACACGCGGCGTAGTTTCGCAATGGTTGAACACGCAATGGCAACAGCAGCCACTTTTCCATAAAAATTATAAAACTTCCTGTTTGACCCATTCATCCACTTTGGCGGAAAGTTTTGTTTCCAGCCGCTTTTTCCCCTTGACAAATTACAAACAAAAAGCCATTATAAACATAGTAATCCTATATGATTACTAAACCTTGAGCAAAAATGAAAAGGAGAGAATTATGGCAAAGGTAGAGAAAATTACCGATCTTATCGGGAATACGCCGCTGGTCAAAATCAACAAGCTTAATGAGGGTGGGGCGGCGGTTTATGTCAAGCTGGAAAGTTTTAACCCGCTGCACAGTATTAAAGACCGCATTGCGCTTGCGATGATTGAGGCTGCCGAGAAAGAGGGCAAACTGAAGAAGGGGACGGTTATTATTGAGCCAACGAGCGGCAACACGGGTATCGGGCTGGCTTATGTCGCGGCAGTTAAGGGCTACCGCATAATTCTGACCATGCCGGAAACCATGAGCATTGAACGCCGCAAACTGCTCAAAGCGCTGGGCGCCGAGTTGGAACTTACCGAGGGGGCGAAGGGCATGAAGGGGGCAATCGCCAAGGCAGAGGAGCTGGCGGCGGCAACTCCTAATTCGTTTATTCCTCAGCAGTTCAACAATCCGGCAAATCCGGCGGTTCACGAAAAAACCACGGGCCCGGAAATCTGGAATGATACCGCTGGGCAGATTGACATTTTGGTTGGCGGAGTCGGAACGGGCGGAACTTTGACCGGCGCGGGAAAATATCTTAAATCGAAAAAATCGAGTGTGAAGGTAATCGCCGTGGAACCTGCCGCGTCTCCCGTGCTTTCGGGCGGACAGGCGGGGCCGCATAAGATTCAGGGAATTGGTGCGGGTTTTCAGCCGCAGGTTTATGATCCGGCGATCATTGACGAGATTTATCAGACCGATGATGTAAAAGCCGGAACCGCGGCGCGGCGGCTTGCGAAGGAAGAAGGAATTTTTGTGGGGATTTCGTCCGGCTCCGCTCTTGAAGCGGCGCTGACTGTTGCCAAGCGGCCGGAAAACAAGGGCAAGACCATTGTCGCTGTGTTACCCGACACCGGTGAGCGTTATCTGTCAACATGGCTTTGGGAAGAGGCGTAAAAAATTGAACATCTGCAAAAACAGTTGACAAGAGTATTATTTCTTTTTATAATCCTATTAAACATATAGGATATATGTATAAACTATGATAAGGAGAACATTATGAAGAACTACAAATTTGAGACGCTCCAGCTTCACGCTGGACAGGAAAACCCCGATTCGGCTACAGACGCAAGGGCTGTACCGATTTACGCGACAAGCTCTTATGTGTTTAAGGACTGCGCGCAGGCAGCCGGAAGGTTTGCCCTAACGGAAAACGGCAATATTTATTCACGGCTGATGAATCCCACATCAGACGTGTTTGAACAGCGCATAGCTGCTCTTGAAGGGGGAGCGGCCGCGCTTGCGACTGCGTCCGGAGCGGCGGCGATAACTTACGCAATTCAAAATATTGCCACAGCGGGGCACAACATCGTATCCGACAAGCGCATTTACGGTGGAACCTATAACCTTTTCGCACACACTCTGAAGGATTCCGGCATATCTACGACTTTTGTAGACGGCAGTGATCCGAAGAATTTTGAGAAGGCGATTAATGAAAATACCAGAGCCGTGTTTGCGGAATCGCTGGGAAATCCCCATTCCACAATCGTTGACCTTGACGCGCTTGCGGCT
>JAIRUC010000310.1 GCA_031254615.1 Treponema sp.
TTTTCGGTATCAATGGAGTAGCGTTTTGCGCGGGCGCGCAGACAGCGGACAGCGGCTTTTATGTCGATTAACGCGCCGGGGAACGGGGCCTCGTGGCCAAGTCTGTAATCAACACTGGCAACAACAAAACCGCGGCGGGCAAGTTCCGTTAAGTAGGGGAGATGCGCACCCTTGTCCACCTGCGTCCATCCGCCGCCGCATATCCAGACGATGCACGGATACTGGCGCTCATCGGTTTGAGGATAAATACTGTCCATCCTTAAATCACGTGTTACATGACCATACCAGGCATCCGCCTGCGCATAAGTTACATCCTCATCCAAATAGAAAATAGGCTCTTTTACTTCTATTGTTACGGTTTCTTTTCCTGACATATTTCCTCCAATTTGAAAAACTAGAGCATCTTTTCCAGTTCATCTACCAGACGGCCAAAAACATCGCAGGCGGCGTTTACGGGATCGGGGGAGCTCATGTCTACTCCGGCGGCTTTAAGCGCGTCAATCGGGAAACGTGAGCCGCCGGATTTAAGGAAAGTGAAATAATCCTCCCGCTCTTTTGCGCCGCCGGACAGGACGCGGTCGGCAAGGGCAAGGGCGGCGGAAACTCCGGTCGCGTATTTGTATACATAAAACGCGTTGTAGAAGTGGGGTATCCGTAAGCCTTCAAGATCGCTTGCTTCTTCAAAAACCATTTCCGGGCCGAAGTATTTTTCCAGTAATTTGCGATATTGAGCGCGTAACAAATCCGCCGTAAGCGGCGTTCCGCCTTCTTCAAGTTCGTGGGTTGTTTTTTCAAACTCGGCGAACATGGTCTGGCGGTAAAGCGTCGCCAGAAGGTCGTCGGCGTGTTTGTTGACAAGGTAGAGTCGCATCTCTTTGCTGTCCGCGCGTTTTTCCAGATAACGGAATAACAGTTCCTCGTTAAATGTGCTGGCTACTTCCGCCTCAAAGATCGTGTAATTGTAGTGCATAAACGGATTGTTCCGCGCTGAATACCATGAGTGCATTGAATGTCCGCCTTCGTGAGCCATTGTAAAAACTTCGCGGATTGAATCATCTTTGTAATTCATCAGAATATAGGGGTCGCCTGTAAAACTTCCGGCGGAAAACGCTCCTGAGCGTTTGCCCTTGTTCTCGTAACGGTCTGCCCAGCGGCCAAGAAGCCCGCCTTTCAACACGGAAACATATTCGTCACCTAACTGAGACAGGGCGTTGCTTACAAGATCGACAGCTTCGTTCCAGCTTGTTGTTTTTTTTGCCGCAGGAACAAGAGGCGTGTATACATCGTAGTGGCGAAGTTCCCGCAATTTAAGGGCTCGTTTGCGAATCTTGTAGTACCTGTGCAATGTATCCAGTTTGCCGCTAACGGCGGAAATTAAATTGTCATAGACGGCTTCGCTTACATTGTCAGGAAAAAGTGAGGCGGCGCGCGCGGATGGGTAGCCCCTGACACGGGCGTTGATCACATCCTGTTTTACGGAGCCGGAATACAGGCCCGCAAGCGTGGTTTTGTGCGCGTCGAAACATCCGTAGAAAGTTTCGTAGGCGCGCTGTCGCAGATCGCGGTCGCTGTTTTCCATAAATACCGAAAAACTGGACTGCGAAAGCGGGCGCTTACCTTCCGGCGTGTCAATCATGCCGAAGTTAAAATCTACATTTGTAAGTACGGAAAAAACATCGCTGACCGCCCCTTCCCCTTCCGCGTGCAGGGCGATGATGCGCTCCTCTTTGCCGCTTAAAATGTAAGGCCTGTAGCGCAGAATTCTTTGCAGATAGATGCGATAATCCGCCATTCTTTCGTTGGCCAAAAAAGTGTCCATGTCTTTTTCGGGGATGGCCAGTATTTCAGGATTTTCCCACGAGGCGGCCGCACCCGCTTTTGCCGCGGCCATTGTTATTTTCCCGGACATTGTGCGCGCTGTTGCCGCCCCCTCATCTTCGGACTGCCTCAGCATCGCGTAATATCCAAGCCGCTCTCCCAGCAGGTTAAGATCATGCGAAAAATCAAGATAATCCGCAAGATTAGCCGCTGATTTACCCAATGTTCCCTCAAAAGAGGGGATTTTTTCCGCCATTTTTTCAAATTCCGCAAGAGCCTTGTTCCACTCTTCATCATTTATAAAAAGTTTTGACAAATCCCATGTATCCGCTGACGCGATTTCACATCGTAATGGTATGTTTTGTTCGTTATCTGACATAATTTATCCTTTATCGTTATTTTTGCTTAAAGCCGCAACTGCGGCGCCAAAGAGACTTGCCTGTTCTACGGGAGAAATAACATAAGGATGCGGCTTATCCTTTGTCAGCATCTGATGAAGATGCGATTCAATGGAGCGGCGCATTCCCTTGTAAATCATATATGTTGTGCCTTCCACAGCAATACGGACGGGCGAATACGGCTCTAAACCGGCGTTCAGCCGCTGAACAGTTGCGGCTAACACCGCCGCCGAAAAAAGAGCGCCGCGTTCCGTTATTATCGATGTAATGTACTGCACCGCGGCAAGCGCGTCTCCTTCATCTTTTTCAAAAAGACAGCCAAGAGGCCCCTGCGCTTGAAGGGGGGCGTGGGTAAACTCGTTTAAAAATCTGGTTTCAAGGTGGGGCATTTCCATAAGTTCTGCGGATTTTTTAAAGACAATCACTTTGTCTTTTACCGCCTGTTTCAAAATGTGAAGCGTTAACGGGCCAAGGTACGCGCCGGCCGACGCTTTTTCCAGAAAATAGCCGCCTGGATTTTTTGTCGTGCTGTCATATTCGCGATCCAACTGGCCGCGGCTGTGAACATTAAAATTGCCGGTTTCGCATACAACAATCTGAGGAGAAGAGGGAGAATTAAAATTAATTTTTGGGATAACAGTTTCAGGATAGGCGGTATTAAAGCCTGTCCCCAGAATAAAGCCGATAACAGGGCCGGGCACAACACCGAAGTCGTTTCCGGTACGCACCGCCTCTCCGTCAGGTGAAATTGAAACAAGGCCGGAAAGCAGAGTGGCAACAGTGTCGTTTAACAAAACAATCGGTCCGTCATATTTACATCCTTTTCCGGCAAGGGCGTGACGCAGTTCCTTGCCAATCGCTTTTCCAATCACATCCGGAGCGTCAACCTCTTTACTGAAACTTAAAAGAATCCCGTCCGCCTCCGAAGTAATTTCCATTGGGTAGGAAAAAGTAAAACCAATACCTTCCAGCTTCGCTTCATTTATCAAAGGAAGAGCGGCTTGTGCAATCGTATCAAAAAATTCTTTCGATTTTATATGACCGTTTGTTCCGGGCATCGGCGTCTTTGTTGTGCCGCGCGCGACAGCCTCACCATTTTCGTTAAACTGCACAAGGCTTGCCCGCAGATTGGTTCCGCCCGCGTCAAGTGCAAGAACAGTTTTCCCGGAAGGAATGCGCGTAACAGGTGTAATATAAGAAGGAATCATCTGCAGACTTGAAGCGGCGCCCGAAAGACCGCGTTCCATTTCAATCAGCACCTCTTTTACCAAGGCGCTGGGGTTGATGCTGTCGTAATGGAAACCGTAAAACCGCGCAAAATCCGATAATTCATCCGCATTGAATTTCATAATTCCTCCGAATCATTGTGGAGTTAATCAAAAACTTCAGTTTTTGATTAACTACCTTAAAACCGCAGTTTGCATGCCAAAGGTATGCAAACTGCAGGAATTGCTGGACAACCAACCGGGTTGTCCAGCAATTCCAATTATGCTAGATAAAAGCCCGGTGTTCAAGTTTTATTTCTTTTACTTTTTCCGTCATTTCCACGGCGTGTCCTGTGCGCAGATAGTAAATCCACGCGCGGCATTCTTTTTTTGCGGAAACGGCGAAAAGGGCGGAAACAGCGTGGTAATAACAGGCCATTTGCATTGTGTGTTCGACAGGCGTTTCCTTGTTATCTGTTTTAAAATCTACTACATGAATAAACTCGGCGTCTTCAAAAAAAAGATCGACAGTACCGTTGATAAAAACTTCCCTGCCGGCTTTGTTTCTGATAAAACTTCTGAATGAGAATTCGTTTTCACGAAGCTGGGCGCTTTCGGCAATTTTTCCCAGCGGGGAGCGGACAAAGCGGCAGGCCAATTCCCTTCCGGCCGAAAGCAGAGCGTCAAATTCTGCAGGGTTTACAGAGCCGGCAAGCTGAGGCGGAAATACCGGTTCTTTTCCGCTAAGATGAGCCTCGACGCAAATATGCGCAATCGTTCCAAAACTGCCGGAATTGAATTTTCCGGACAATTCATCGCCTGTTTGAGAAAATTTGGCAAGCAGGGAATCTACTTTTTCAAAAATATCGTTTGCTTTCTCTCCCGAAAATTCTCTGCTTACTATAAAGCCCCTGCCAACAGTAATTACCGCCTGCATTAAATCTTTGTTTTTGTCCTTTAATGATACAGGCGTTATGTGATTATTTTGCGGCTTGGGCGTTTTGATTTTTTGCGCCTTTTGATACGAAGGTTCAACTTTTTTAATATAATCGTTCAAGCCTTTTTGATCGTTTGGTAATGATTTTTGCGAAGAATATTTAAGTTTTGTTTCATTGTTTTTAACGTACTCTTCAGTAAGGAGCGGTATTTCTTCAAGATCGAAAAATCCCGATGATATACGGGAGATAATTGACGGTAAAAAAAGACCGAAAAAAGTATCGTTATTCAAAATAGAATCGCCCGGAATTGTGTTATCTTTCTTCTCACATTGTTTTTCGATATAATTCTCTATTGTATCTGAAAAATCGCCTGACTCTGCGATATCTTTAATCTCAAGACTGCCCGTTAGGTACAACTCCTTTTCCGCTCTTGTCATTCCTACATAAAGAAGGCGGCGCAGTTCCGCTGTTCTTTTTCGTTTTATTTCCGCAATTGAATGTTCCCAAAGAAAGTTTTTCCGTATGTCTTGTATCGACTTACAGGAATCGGGCAGGGGAGGGCTGAACACAATGCCGGTTTTTTCGGAAAAAAATACATCCTCGCTTCTGTCTGTCTGGCTGTGCTTACCGCAGCAGCAAAGAAAGACAACAGGAAATTCCAGCCCCTTGCTTTTATGTATTGTCATCAAATGAACCGCGCCGGGGCGTTCAAGCGGGATTTCTATATCCGTAAGTTGTCCGCCGGAATCCCTGAGCGCGCACATTGAGTCCGTGAAAGAAGCAAGTCCTTCATTTGCGTTATCTGCTTTTACCGCAAGGTGAAAAAGATAGTCGTATAACTCACCGTATACGCTTGTTGCCGGATTCCATTCTGTCTCGTAACGGTAGCCCTCTTTATACCATAGCTCGGTAACCAAAGAGCCAATGCTTTCAACAGCGGCCTTTTCACAAATTGATGAATAAATCTTTTGTCCGTGCAGATATTTTTCGCGGTCTGTTTCTTCAAGAAGAGGAAGCGGCTCGTCGTTAAAGACTGCGGGATTTTCTGCTTCCGTAAAAATTGAAAGGCATACGGCTGTTCCCGAAAGCGAAAGACCCGCGAAAGGAGAGCGCAGCATTTCCGCGTAAGAGGCGCTGTCCAGCGGATGAGCGGCAAGCCGGAGAACCGACATTATGTCGCTTATCGGACCGCCGTAAAAAAAGTTGTTAATATCTTCGCAGGTGTACGGAATGCCAAGAAGCCGCAAATGCTTTTCAAAAAAATATTGAGGACTGCGGGTGCGAAAAAGAACGGCGATATCACCCGGCTGGTAATTTTGTTCGTTTATCAAATTTTGAATTTTCTCCGCGGCAAAGCGCGCTTCATTTTCATCGGCACTAAGGCGCGTGTCTTCGCCGCTATTATCGCTTTTATTAAGTATACAAACCGATAATTTCCCTTCACCTTCGATTCCTGCTTCAAGCGGTGTGTACTGCGCTTCGTAAAGCGGCAATGGCTGTGCAGCACCTGCCGGCGCAAAGACCGAAGGCAGAGCCGACAACGGAGATTTTCCTGTTGAATCGAAATCACTTCCTCCAAAGATGGCGTTAAACGCGCCTATTAGCGCCGGAGCAGAGCGGTAATTGATTTTTAACGGAAGGTCTGCGCTTTTTAACTCGTCCTTTAACCTGCGGAAAACGGAAACATCGGCGCCCCTGAAAAAATAAATGGACTGTTTTTCGTCGCCTACAAAAAAAAGTTTGCCGCCTGACAAATCCTGCGAAGGAGGAATACTGTTATTCAAAACTTCCGGTTTTTCCGCCAGCAGAAAAAGAAGGTCTTTTTGCAGGTCGTTGTTATCCTGAAACTCATCGATCATTATCGCTTTAAAAGATTCTTTTTCGCTCTGCCTTATGTCGTGCTGTTCAAGAAGAATTTTTCTGGAAAGGTTTGCCACATCGCTGAATGTCAAAATCCCTTCAGAACGCTTTCTTTCAAGATAACGCTCCTGTAACATGGCAAGCAGGGACATAATGGAAATAATCAAACCGCCCTGCATACAGGATACCGCCAGCGATGAAAATTGGCCGAACAACGCGCGTATTTTTTTTACATTTTCTTTTACCGGATTTTCAAAGCGTTTTCCCTTGCTCAGGCTGAGATCGCGTATTTCAGAAAGAAAACCCAGAAGCGTTATCATTGATTTTTGTAAAG